>DASUSP010000078.1:0-2958 GCA_036375035.1 Candidatus Limnocylindria bacterium | reverse complement strand
GGCCGCCGCGATGGCGGTCTCCGGCGAGTCGAATCCGACGAAGAAGCCGTCGCCGGTGGCGCTGATCTCCGTCCCGGAATGGGCGTTGAAGATCTCGCGCAGGGTGGTGTCGTGCCAGCGCAGGAGCACGTCCCAGGTCTCGTCGCCCATGGCCTCGACCAGGTTGGTGGAGCCCACGATGTCGGTGAACATGAAGGTCTTGAGCACGCGGCGGGTGGGCCGGGAGGCGGTGCCGCGCAGCTGCCAGGGGAGCAGCTCTTCCACCTCCTCGATCCAGATCGCACCGGTGGGGCAGGCCAGGGCAGCCTCGCGCAGCAGCTCTTCCGAGACGCTGTCGGGGCCCACGGCGTCGACCTTGCCGAAGTCACCCGGCAGCCAGTCGAACGCAGTTGGCGCGATGGTGATGCAGTTCCCGGCTCCGATGCACTTGTGCCGGTCGACCCGCACCCGGATGCCGCTCACAGCGCCAGCCCCCGGAAGGCCATGGTGGTGGCCTCGGCGCGGGTGGTTGCGCCGATCTGGGTCAGCAGCCGCGCCAGCCGCTGGGTGACGGTTTCCTCGTCGATCCCGAGCTGGGTCGCCATCTCGGCGTTGGTGCTCCCCTGGGTCAGGAGGCGCAGCAGGGCGCGGTCGTCGTCCTCCAGCTTCACCGCCGGCGCGGCCGGCCCGGCGGGCTTCGCGGCGAGCTGGAGCTCCTCCATCGGTCCGGCGAGCTCCACCAGCTCGCGGCCCCGTGGGCCGCGCAGCCATCGGACCCGCATCCCCTCATCGGCCGTGGACTGGGCGATGCGCGAGACCTGGATCTGCAGCCAGCCGCGGACCATGCCCTGCACCTCCGGCGGGCCGCCGGCCAGCAGCGCGCGGGCGGCGGGAACCAGGATCTCCAGGCTCATGTCCTCGTGCCCGGACTTCATCAGGTACTGCAGCGCTTCGCCGGCCGCGGCGGCCGCGCCGGCGACGTCGCCGCGGGCCAGGCGGACCTGGGCCAGGGCCGCATCGGCCTCCGCGTTCCACGGCGCCTGCCCGGGGAGCAGCGGGTAGAGCTCCTTGGCGGAGGCTGCCGACGTCTCGGCCAGCTCCAGCAGCTCGGCGTCATTCGTGGCCGCCCCCAGTCGCGCGGCCTCCACCGCCCGGCGTGCCAGGACCTGGCAGCGGGCGGAGGGGCGGCCCTGCTCAGTGGCCCGGGTCACAGCCAGCTCGAAGTGCTGGCGCATGCCGGCAGCGTCGCCGGCCGCGGCGCGCACGATGGCCCGCCACGACTCCAGCTGGCGCTGGCGGGTGGGGGTGGGGGCGGTGGCCGCCGCCGACGCCGCCTTCTCCAGCCACTCGGCCGCGGCGTCGGTCTCGCCCATGTCGGCATGCACCAGGGCCACGCCGCCGGCGGCCAGGAACTCGACCGACCGGTCGCCGATCACGCGCGCCAGTCGGTACGCCTCCTCGCCACGCGACAGCATCAGTTCCGGCACCACCTTGGCGCGGGCATAGACGTGGACGCCGTACAGCAGCTGCAGCTCCAGGCGGTCGCGCTCGCTCTCGGTGACCATGGCCGACATGCGGCTCACGACATGGCGGATCTCCTCCAGGTGCCGCGCCGAGCTGATGAGGTGGATGACCGGGGCGTAGTTGATGTAGGCCATGGCGATCACGGTCGACATCACCCCGGTCCGATCGCCGGCGCGCTCGAAGATGGAGAGCGCCCGCTCGAAGCTGGCGCGCGCCTCGAGCATCATCGGCTTGGCCTCGGTCTCCTCCAGCAGGCTGTCCACCGGCTCGCCCGCGGCGGCGCGCGCACCGAGCTCCATGGCCAGCGGCGACTCGCGCATCTGCGCGAACCAGAGGCGCAGCTTCCCGAGCAGGATGGTCCCCAGCTCCCGCAGGGCCGATGCGACCGCCCGCTCGTCGCCGATCTCCTCGCCGATGGCCGCCGCGCTGCGGAAGGCCTCCTCGGCCGCGGAGAGCTTGTCGGCGTTGCCCACCGCGCTGAATCCCTCCCCCAGCGAGCTGCCCAGGATCGCCTGGCCCAGCTCCAGGTTGGCGCGCAGCTCGCCGGCCCGGTTGCCACGATCGGCGGCGCGGGCACGGACGCGGCGCGCGAGCTCGGCCGCGGCCTCGCCGTCCTGCGCCAGCCGCAGCGCGGCGGCGCGACGGAGCTGGACATCCAGCTCCAGGTCCGGGTCACGCAGCGCCTCGACCAGGGCGGCCAGCTCCGCCAGCCCCTCCAGCCGCTCCGACGAGCGGCGCAGCGAGGCGAACGCATCGTCCCGTGCCGTCAGCAGCTGACGGCGCATCTCCGGGCTCGAGACGGTGGGGAGCGCCTTCTCCACCAGGCGCAGCGCCTCCTCCGCGGCGTTGGAGCGCAGCGCCCCCTGCGCCGCCTCGACGCTGAGCCGGCCGGCGCGCTCCGTGTCGCCCGCCGCCAGGGCGTGATAGGCGATCAGCGGCATGGCGGCCGGGCTTGGCTCCCCGGCCTCCAGCATCAGGTCCACCAGCGCGCGGTGCAGCTGCCGGCGCCGCGCCTGGGGAAGCTCGTCCAGGGCGAACTCGCGCACCTGCTCGTGGGTGAAGGTGAAGTCGGCCGGCGATCCCTGCGGGTGCGGCGCCAGCAGCCCGGCCTCGCAGGCGGGCTCGAGCAGATCGGCAAGGTCGGGGCCGGGCGCATCGGTCCCGTCAACCCGGGCGCGAACCGCCTGGAGGTCACGCAGCGAGAAGCTGCGGCCCAGCACTGCCGCGTCCGAGAGGACGGCCCGGGTCTCGGCCGGGAGGCGTCCGGCACGGCGGCTGATCAGGGTGCGCACCGCGGATGGTACGAGCTTGGCCGCGTTCTTGGTGAGGCGCCAGGTCCCGTCGATCTGCTGCAGCAACCCGGCCTCGCGGTACGAGCGGATCAGCTCCTCGACGATGAAGGGAACCCCTTCCGACTGGACGTGCATCGCCTCGGCCGACCCCGGATCGACCTTC
>DASUSP010000077.1:0-9003 GCA_036375035.1 Candidatus Limnocylindria bacterium | reverse complement strand
GGTCAACACGCTGATCCGCGAGCGCGAGGGCGAGAACCTGCTCGAGGAGGTGGGTACCCGCCCGTCCGTCCACTACCTGCCGCCGCGGCGGAGGCGTGAGCTGTGAGCGCGCCGGCCGTCCCCATCGCGTCGCGCCATCGGATCGGCCCGTTCGCGCTCTGGATCGGGTTCCTGCTGGCGATGTTGGCCATCGGCTTCGCCGCCTGGGTCTACCAGCTGGCCAACGGGCTGGCCGTCACCAACATGCGCAACACGGTGATGTGGGGCCAGTACATCCTGTTCTTCATGTTCTTCGTCGGCCTGTCGGCCGGCGGCCTGATCGTGGCGTCCTCCGGCAAGCTGTTTGGCGTGCAGCGCTTCACGCCCATCGTGCGGCTGGCGGTGCTGGAGGCCACCGTGGCGGTGATGCTGGCCGCGCTCTTCCTGCTGCCGGACATCGGTCGGCCGGAGCGGCTGTGGCACGTGCTCCGCTACCCGAATATCACCTCGCCCATGGTCTGGGACTTCACCATCGTGGCGGCCTACTTCGTCCTCTCGGCGGCGTACGTGTGGCTCTACACCCGCGCCGACCTTGCGGCGACCGGCAGCCCGCTGGCGCTGGGGACTCGTGACACGCCGGAGAGCCGCGCTCGCGACGACCGCTGGAAGGGGATGCTGGCCTGGGTCGCCCTGCCCGCGGCGATCCTGTTGCACTCGATCACGGCCTGGATCTTCGGCCTCCAGATCTCGCGTGGGTTCTGGTACACCGCCATCATGGCCCCGATGTTCGTGGCCTCGGCCCTGGTCTCCGGGCTGGCGCTGGTCATCCTGCTGGCGCTCGTCCTGCGCTGGCTGGGCAAGCTGCACTTCGACGACGGGCTGGCCGGCTACCTGGGCGGGCTGCTGGCCGTCTTCATCAGCGTCGAGGCGTTCTTCGTGCTCTCCGAGGCGTTGACCGCCGCCTATCCCGGCGCCCCGTTCGAGGGGGACCCGATCGCGCGGATGCTCACCGGCGAGTACGCGCCGCTCTTCTGGTTCGAGGTCATCGTGGGCCTGGTAGTCCCGTTCCTCATCCTGGCGCGTCGCCGACTACGTGCCGATCCGCGCTGGGTGGCCGCGGCGGCGGGGATCGCCGTCGTGGGCATCTACGTTCACCGGCTGAACCTGGTCCTCAATGGCCTGAGCTACTCCCCGGTGGGCCTGCCGCCCGGCGTGAGCGTCGGGACGGCCCAGGACGGGACCTCGTTCGCAATGAGCAACTGGTACGTGCCGTCGCTGGTGGAGTGGCTGGTGGTGCTGGGCGTGCTGGCCTTCGGCGGCCTGGTCTTCACCTTCGCCGCGCGCTGGCTGCCGCTCCAGCAGCGCGGACATTGAGGGCGCTCAGCTCCCCGAAGCGAGGCGCGCGAGGAGGTTCCGGATGCGCTCCAGCCTGTCTTCGTCCGGCAGGCCCGCCGCGGCCATGCCCAGGGCGTACACGGTGAGCGGCCCCGCCACGCGCTCGCTCGTGTGGGCCGCCAAACGGGTCAGGTCGAGCAGTGCCTCACGCTCTGGCTCAGTCAGGCGGGGACTCTCGACGCCAAGCTCGGCGCGCACCCGCTCCAGCCAGGCGTCAAGCGGAACGGCGGCCGATGCATCGGGTCCGGTCATCGCAATGCCTCCGTGCGTGATCGATCCATGGTGACACGCTGCTCGGGCGCGGTCCTGGCCGGTGGCCGCAGCCGGCGCATGGGTCGCGACAAGGCAAGCATGGTCGTGGGCGGCGTGACGCTGCTGCAACGCGCGGTTGCCACGCTCCAGGCCGTCTGCGACGAGGTGATGGTCGTGGTGGCCCGCGACAGTGCGCCCGCCGGGCTGCCGCCGGACGTCCGGATCGTCGTCGACCGGGTCCCCGATGCGGGACCCCTGGGCGGCCTGGAGGCGGCGCTCGCGGCGGCGATCCACGAGCTCGTGGTGGTGGTGGCGGTCGACATGCCCGATCTCTCCGATGCCGTCCTCTCCGCGCAGCTGGCCATGGCGGAAACGCACCCCGACCTTGAGGCGATCACGCTGCCGCGCCAGGGTTTCCCTGGCGGTGAGCCGCTCCATGCCGTGTACCGCCGAGCGACCCTCCCACGGGTCACGGCGCTGCTGGCGAGCGGCGAGCGGCGCATGGGCGCCACGCTGGCCGGGCTGCGGGTCGGGAAGCTGCCAGCGGAGACCCTCGGACGCCTCGACCCCCGGGACGTCTCGGCACGAAACCTGAACACCCCGGAGGAGCGACCGGCGCCCTGACGCGCCACGGGCTCGGGCGTATGCTGGTCTGGCTTCCGGCTTGCTGTAGGGAGCGGTGAACACGCACTGCACGAATCGACGTGTCCGCTTTTGCCAGGTGGTTCGCCGTCCTGGGGGTCCTGGCCTCGCTGCCCGCGGCCGGGCTGCTTGGAGCCGGCGTGGGGGAGCTCCTGCGCACGCCTGATGGCGGTATCGGCCTCCTGCTGGAGCGGGAGGGTCCGGTCATCGGCTTCGCCGTGATGGCCGTTTTCCTGTTTCGGACCGCGTCGGGGCTGCGCGACGAGCGGACCTGGGCGCTGCACGTCGGCATCGGGCTGGCGGCGCTGCTGGCCGTCGGCGGCCTGGCGATGCTGGTCGGTGGTGGCTGGCTGCTGGGATCGATCGGCGCAGCGCCGCAGCTCGCGCCCGCGACAACGCCCCTGACCCTGGGCGCCGTTCTGCTCGGAACGCGGCTGCTGGTCGGCCTGTGGTCCACGTCTCCGTACGCCCTGCCCTTCGACCGCGCCGACCTGCGTGCGCTCGGCACGCTGGCCGGCGTGCTGGTCCTGGCGGCCCTCGGCCACGCGCTGGCGACGGGGCTGCCTTCCTAGCGGCGTGGCATGCCCTTTGAGACCGCGGGCTCAGGTGCCCGATGCCGCATCGGCCAGGAGGCCGTCCACCGTCGCAGGCGCCTCCCGCATGTGGTAGCCCAGCCACACTGACACGAAGCCGACGAGGATCGCGACGCCCGCGATCGGCATGATCAGCTGGATGCCTAACGGATCCTCGGCGGTGGAGCCGAAGATCCCGAGCACCACCCCGAAGAGCACTGCGGCTCCCGACTGGGCCAGCTTCTCGAGCGTCTTGAACATCCCGTAGAAGATGGCGGCGCGGCCCTGACCGGTGCGGCGCGAGTCGTCGTCGATGATGTCGGCCACCATGGCTCCGGGGAAGACCCACATGGCGCTGAAGCCCAGACCCGCCAGCGAGATGAGCACCAGCGCCTGGACGAACAGCTCGACACCCGGGAGCAGCGGGACGAAGGCCCCCACGGCCAACAGGATCATGTAGGCGCCCAGCGCCACCATCGCGGCGGCGTACAGGGTCCGCTTGCTGAAGCGGCGCACCGCTCGGGTGAGCCCTGGCAGGGCCACCAGCGCGAAGGCGATCACACCGCCGGTGAAGAAGGTCACGTCGCTCTCGCTGCCACCGACGATCTCGGTCAGGTAGAACGGCAGCATGGCCACCAGCAGCTGGTAGCCGAGGTTGAAGAGCATGAAGCTGACCGCCAGCGCCAGGAACGGACGGCTGCGAAGCGCGCCGAGCAGTGAGCCGAAGAGGGGCGGCTTCTCGATCGGCGGATCCCCGGTGTCCAGGGTGCCGCGGCGCCACAGCCCGAAGAGCATCACGTACACCGCCACCACGGCCAACACGCCAAGGGTCAGGCCCATTCCGGAGTAGTCAATCGCCTCGATCAGGATCGGGCTGACGACCAGGCCGAGCACCACGCCGATGATCGCGAGCGACACCTTCCAGGCCCCCAGGCTGACCCTCTCAGTGGACGAGGACGTGATCTCCGCCTGCAGCGCCTCGTACGGCGCCTCCACAACGGTCCGCGCCAGGAAGAAGAGCTCGATGGTCACGAAGAACCACACCACGTTCAGGACGGCGGCGTCCGGGTCGGGTGGGATCCAGATCAACCAGAAGCTGAGCCCCAGCAGGGGAGTGCCCGCCAGGATGAACGGGATGCGGCGCCCCCAGCGGCTGCGGGTGCGGTCGCTCCACCAGCCGATCAGCGGGTCGTCGAAGATCTCGATGAACTTGCCGATGCCCAGCGCCAACCCGATGACCGCCAGCGGCACCCGCTCCGGCAGGCTGCCGCCGCCGGAATAGAAGTAGATGATCCACAGGCTCTGCGCCCAGAACAGGGAGTTGTTGCCGATGCCCGCGGTGGCGTACAGCAGCTTGTCGACGAGCGGCAGCTCCATGCGCGTCACCGGCGCAGAGGGAGCGGGGTCCGCCATCACGTCGCCGACCCGCCGCCGTTCCCCGCGCTCGGGAACAGCCGCGCGATCTGGTCCGGCCAGTTGGCCAGGACCACATGACGCTTTGGCTTTCGCAGCGCGGTGAGCTCGGCGTGCTCATCATCCAGCTCGCGCGGCAGCAGTGCCACCCGTCGCGGGCGCTCGTAGGGCGCGAAATCGCGCAGCAGGCCGCGGACCTCGGCCTCGATCAGGCCCTGCACCTCCTCGGCCGATGCCAGCTCGGCGGGCGTCGAGGCCCTCACCCCCCGTGCCTCGGCCCACGCGCCGACCTCGGCGAAGTTCGGCGCGACGAGGGCACCGGTCTGCAGCTGTCCCTCGCCCAGGATCACCGCCTGGGCGATATAGGGCGAGGCGACCAGCGCCGACTCCATCGGTCCGGGGCTCACCTTCTTGCCGTTGCTGAGCACGACCAGGTTCTTGATGCGGTCGGTGATGGTGAGGCGGCCGGCCTCGTCGAAGCGGCCGATGTCTCCGGTGTGGAACCACCCCTCGGCGTCAATCGCCGCAGCCGTCTCCTCCGGCTTGTCCAGGTAGCCGCGCATGACCTGCGGCCCGCGGGCGAGGATCTCACCCGTCCCGGCGTCTATGCGGATCTCGGTCTCCGGGAAGGGAGGCCCCACCGTCCCGAACTTGAACGACTCCGGGCGGTTCATGGCCAGCACCGGCCCGGTCTCGGTCAGGCCGTACGCCTCCAGGATCAGCATGCCCATCCCGTAGAAGAACTCGCCGATCTCCTGCGGGAGCGGGGCCGCCCCGGACATGAACATCCGCAGCCGCCCGCCGGTCTTCTCCCGGATCGGAGCGAACACGAGCCGATTGGCCACTGCCTGCTGCAGCTGGAGCCACGGCGAGTCCGATCGACCGGCCAGGTGGTTGGCGTAGCGCTTGCGCCCGAGTCCCACCGCCCAGTCGAAGGCGCGCCGCTTCCAGGCCGGAGCCTTGGCCACCTCCGCCAGCACGCGCTTGTGGAAGCGCTCGAAGAACGGCGGCACGGTGACCATGACCGTCGGGCGCACCTCGAGCAGGTCCGCAGCCCAGCGCTCGATCAGCGGTTCGGCGAAGGCCACGCCCGCGCCGACACCCAGCGGCACGACCATCCCTGCCGCGCGCTCCATCATGTGGCTCAGGGGCAGGACCGACAGGCCGAGGTCGCGCTCGTCGAGCGGGATGGCCTGGCTGCCGGCCTCGTAGCTGTGCAGCACGTTGCCGTGGGTCAGCACCACGCCCTTGGGGTCGCCGGTGGTTCCTGAAGTGTGGACGATGGTTGCCACGTCATCGCGCTGCAGGCTTCGCCAGCCGACCTCCCATTCCTCGCGCGCGCCCTCGGTGTGCGAAGCGGCGGCAAGCACCTGCTCCAGCGTCGTGGTGCCCTCGGGGAGGGCCTCATCACCATCCAGCACGATCACCCGTTCCAGGCCGGGGAGACGATCACGGATTTCGGAGATCTTGGTGGCCTGCTGCAGGTTCTCCACGATCGCGAAGCGCGACTTGGTCGTCCGCAGGATGTACTCGACCAGGGCAACCCGATCCCCTGGGAAGATCGGGCACGTGACCGCACCCAGCGACATGCTGGCCAGGTCGCAGACCAGCCACTCCGGCCGCGACCGGCTCAGGATCGCCACGCGATCGTCCCGGCGCATGCCACACGCCCGCAGGGCGATGGCTACGCGCTCGACCCAGTCCCACAGCTCCTCGTAGCTGACCGAGCGCCACGAGGCCTCACGTCGCGATCCCTCGCGCCACTGTAGTGCCGTATGCCCCGAGAACCTGGTCGATGAGGCGTGCACCATGGCGAGCAGGCTCGCGGGACGCTCGTGCGCCGGCCGCCTAATGGGTTCGCCGACCCGCGTGATGGGCGCGTCCACAGCTGGATTCCCTCCGCTCACAGATGTCAGGCCAACCATGCGCGCCGCGGGCTGCGGCCCGACTGCGGCCCTCCGATTGCGCGCCTTCCTGGGCGTGCGTGCAAGGGCCGATCGTCGTCAGCTCGCCACCCTTTTCGGCACGAGTCCTGCGACCCCATACCGGGCAGAACGCACAGACAGGGGGTTAACGGACCATGACCTACGCCACCACCCAGCGCACCGGCAAGGCGGCGACCATGACGGCGCCGTCCTCGGCCGCGTGGGGCCTGATCAAGGCGGACGACATCCAGGGTCGCAACATCATCGGGCTCAACGACGAACAGATCGGCACCGTCGGTGACCTGTACCTGGACTACGACGAGCACACCGTCCGCTACTGCACCGTCGATGTCGGCGGGTTCCTGGGCATGGGCGCCCGGACCGTGCTGATCCCGCTCGAGCGGCTGCAATGGAGCGGCGAGGATCTCTACCTGCCGGTGGAGAAGGAGGTCCTCGAAAAGGCGCCCGAGTTCGACCCCTACGCGGAGTACGACCGCACCTACGAGGAGTCGGTCACGAGCGCGTGGGGCGTGGCGACCTACTGGACCGCGCCGACCTACGGGCGCGAGCACTCGCACTGGCGCGAGGGGTACGACCGCGTGCCGCGCGAGGAGATGCGACACGACCGGCGCTCGCCGTAGCGACCACCGGGACTGGACCGATGCGAACCGGGCCGCGAACCGCGGCCCGGTTCGTGCTATTCGGCTCTCCGCGCAGCTGCGGGCGGCACGCACGCACCGCGTCTGCATCCTCGGGCGTGAAGGGCTGAGCGGCGCGACTCGCGGCCTGATCGCGGAGGGCGCGCGCCAGGAACCGCCGGCGGACGTGGGCTGTGGCCCAGTGCTCGTGGGCTGCGTAGCGGCCCGAGTAGGATGACCAGCTTGGCGCACCGCCGCCCGAGGCTGCATCCAGCAGACCAAGCAGAACGACCGCCGCACCCAGGGGAATGGCCAGGAGACCCGTCACCAGGACGAACGGCAACAGCCCCAGCATGAGCTCGACCACCACGGCCACGGCGTTGCACTCCCTCTCCAGCGAGAGTCAACGCTTGTGGCGGTGACCGGCCAGTGACGAGTGGCATCTCTTCCGGGACGCATGGCCCGTGACCAATCGCCCGCGGTCCGCTCAGTTGCGCTGGGCCCAGTTGGTCCTGAACGCCAGGGCCCATCCGGCGTACAGGTACGCCGCCAGCGGCGGCAGCAGGATCCAGGCGGGTCGCTGCTGAGCGATCCCGGCGAACAGCCAGACCGCGCAGACGCCGGCTCCGACGGCGGCGAGCAGCAGCCCGGTGACGATCGCCCAGGGGCGCGCCCGACCGCGGGCCGCGTGGACCCCGGCGAGCACCTGCCCGGCGCCCGCGGCCACCACCAGGAGGCCCACCAGCGCCGTCAGCGGGCTGGAGCCCCCGCCAGCGACGCCACGAGAGACCCAATCAGGCAGCGATGCTCCACCGGCCGCGAGCCGGGCCAGCGCCAGCAGCACGGCGCCGACCGAGGCCCAGACGGCCCCGAGCACGACCATAATCGTACCCGCCACGGCGGGGTGGGGCGACCTCCCGGACGAGATCCTCACCGCGGCACTGTGCGCTGCCAGCAAAAAACAGCCCGCTACAGGTCCGCGTTGAACGTGTCGCAGCGGTTGGGGTCGCCGGTCTGCAGCCCGGTGCGGAACCATTCCTGGCGCTGCTGCGAAGAGCCGTGCGACCACGTCTCGGGGTTCACCTGGCCCTGGGTCTTCGCCTGGATCCGGTCGTCGCCGATGGCGCCGGCGGTGTCCATGGCCTGGGCCACCTGCTCATCGGTGATCGGCTCCAGGAAGCCGGTGTCCACCGCGTGGAAGGCCCACACGCCGGCGAAGCAGTCGGCCTGTAGCTCGGTGCGCACCGCCTGCGACTCCGCGCCGGTGCCGCCACCGCCCGGCGTCAGGTTGCCGATCAGGTTCTGGACGTGGTGGCCGTACTCGTGGGCCAGCACGTACGCCTCGGCGAAGGGACCCCCCTCCGCTCCCAGCTGCTCCTCGAGGACGTCGTAGAAACCCAGGTCGATGTAGATCCCCTGATCGTTGGGGCAGTAGAACGGCCCCACCGCGCTGGACGCGTTGCCGCAGCCGGTCGAGACGCTGCCGGTGAAGAAGGTGGTGGTCGCCAGCTGGTAGCCATCGAGGGCCTCGCTCCAGTAAGCCTGGATGCTGTTCACGTAGCCCACGATCCGGCAGTCCTGGCGCTCAGCGGCGTCCTCGCCGGTCTCGCATTCCTCGGACAGGTCGTTGGCCTGCTGGTTGCCCACCGTGATCCCGTCCAGCGCTCCGGTCGGAATCTGCGAGGGATCGCCGCCCAGCAGCATCACCACCGCGATCAGGATGATGCCGCCGATGCCGCCGCCCACCGCCAGGCCGCCCTTGCCTCGCAGGTCGCGGACCTGCCCGGTGTCCAGGCGGGCCTTGCGTCGGATGGTCATGTCGTGTCGGTCTCCTCACTCCGCTCGGCTCCGGGAAAGCCCGCCGAGCCACCGAGCCGATGCGTATCGCAAGTATCGCGCCAGAGTGGCCCGGTGTGGCACGCCACTTGGTGTTCCTCTCACGGCATGGACCGATCACTTTCGCGGCCAACCAACGCCTCGCCGGCCGACGTCGAGGCGCTGGCCTGGCTGCTCGACAACAGCATCCCCATTCCCGGCACCGGGCGGCGCATCGGCCTGGATGCGCTGGTCGGACTGGTGCCGGGCCTTGGCGACGTGCTGTCGGGTGGGCTGGGGCTGGTGGTCGTCCTTCGGGGCGCCCAGCTGGGCGTGCCGGGCATCGTGCTGGCGCGCATGCTCGCCAACGTG
>DASUSP010000076.1:0-18826 GCA_036375035.1 Candidatus Limnocylindria bacterium | reverse complement strand
TCGACTTCCGCGCCCGTCGCCCGACGCTGGACATCGTGGACGGCAAGCCGATCGAGCTCGACTGGCAGGAGCTCACCCTGCGGGCCACGCGCCTTGGCCAGCGAGACGTGGTGGTGCTCACCGGCCCTGAGCCGGACTTCCGCTGGCACCAGCTCACCGGCGAGATCGTCGACCTGGCCGGCCAGCTGAAGGTGAGCAGCTGGGTCAGCCTGGGCGCCATTCCGGCCACCGTGGCCCACACGCGCCCGGTGCCGATCCTGGGCACCGCCTCAATGGCGGGACTCCTCCCCGACGACGTGACCCAGGGACCGGCCGGACACCTGCGGGTGCCGGCAGCGCTGGTCTCGGTGCTGGAGCATGCCGTGGCGCGCGAGGCGATCCCGGCGCTCGGCTTCTTCGCCCAGGTGCCGCACTACGCCAGCGGCGCCTTCCCCAACGCGGCGATAAGCCTGCTGGAGCACGTCGGCCGCTACGTCGGCGCCGAGCCGGCGCTCGGCGACCTGCCGGTACGCGCCCTGGAGACCCGCGCCCTGCTGGACGCCGCCGTGGCCGGCGAGGAGCGGACCCGCGAGTACGTCGAGCGGCTGGAGCGCATGGCCGACGAGGCGAAGCTGCCCTCCGGGGACGACCTGATCGCCGACATCGAGCGCTTCCTGCGCGACCGCGGCGACGGCGAGAGCGGCGACGACGGGGGGCGCGGCCGGCCCAACTGAGAGCCCGTCCATCGGTCCCTCGCGATGGGCGCTCTGGCACTTGGCGGTACCCGTGCGGGCGCGGATGGTAGGGCTGCGGCGATGCATGCCCGCCCTGGAAGATGGAGGCAGTCAGATGTCCCGCTCCGAGTCTCCCGTTGCCCTGGTGTCGATCAGCGCCGGTCGCGCACGCGTGCTGCGCTGGCGAGATGGCGAGGTGATCCAGCTGGACCTGCCATCCGACGTGCCCGGCCGCCACAAGTCGACCAGCCACGTCCGCCACGACCCGATGGTCAGGCACGGGGGCTCGGGGCCGGGGCAGGACGAGGTCGAGCGCCAGCGCCTCGAGCGCATCGGGCAGTTCCTGGCGCGCGTAACGCACGCGGTCCGCGAGGACGAGCGGATCCTGGTCGTCGGCAGCGGCCGGCTGCCGCGCGAGCTGGCCGAGCGACTCGAGCAGCGGGAGCACGGACGGCCGCGCCCGCGGCTGATCGAGCTGGAGCATGCCGGCTACCTGACCGATCCGCAGCTGCGTGCCCGGCTGCTGGCATGGGCCGGGCACCCACCGCGACGGCGCAAGGCGGCGCCGCGCCGGCAGACCGGTCGGCTGCGCCGCGACGTCGGCCGCGCCCCGGAGCGCGAGCGGGCGGAGGAGCTGGAGGAGCTCGAAGAGCTGGAGGTCAGCTTGTCCTAAGGGCGCGCAGCACCAGCAGCACCAGCGCCGACCCGAGGACGGCGATCAGCAGCGCTCCGAGGAACCCGCCAGCCCGGTCCTGCCCGAGCAGCTCGGTCCAGATCCAGCCGCCCAGCAGGCCGCCGGCGACCCCGATCAGGATGGTGCCGACGCAGCCGCTACGGTCGCGGCCGGGCACGAACCAGCCCGCCATGGCCCCGGCCAGCAGGCCGATGACGATCCAGCTCAGCACGTTCAGTCCATCGGGCATCGGTCGTTCTCCTCCTTCTAGGGCGTGCCGGGTCGCGTGAAGTCGACCACGATCGCGCCCTGGCGCACCTCGTTCGGGAAGCTCTGCAGCAGCGGGTCGGCCGAGTCGATCGGGAAGCCCTGGTAGGTCCAGGCGTGCCCGTCGCAGTCGACCAGCCGGTCGGCGCCAAGGGTGAGCGGGCAGCTGCTGACCGGGCTCCAGGCGTTGACCACCGAGTAGCCGTCGCGCCCGGCGAGAGGGGCCGCCACCACTCGCAGCCGGACCATGCCGTCCCCCGCCTCCGCCTCGCCGAGCAGGTCGTGGCTCTCCTCCAGCAGGACGTCGGTGAGGACAGGCCCGCGGTCCACCTCCGACGCGCCGACCAGCGAGTAGTTGGCGTCGTCACGCGCCCCGGCGAAGCTGAAGATGAAGGGGCGCATCAGCAGGACGATGAGCATCACCGCGCCCAGCCCCAGCAGCGCAACGAATGCGTAGCGGACGATCGGTACCGGCATGCTCAGACGGTAGCAGGCGGCGTGAGCTCGACCAGCGTGGCGCCGGTGACGTTGACCAGCAGCGTCCGCTCGTGCCGCATGGAACGAGCGTCAATGCCACGGCGCACCAACGCGGTGTGGCCGTGGAGCCACAGCGGCGGGCTCAGCCGGTCGACCAGCCACCGGAACGAGGCGAAGCCCCGGTGCGCGTGGTCCGGCGCGTCGTTGAGACCCCGGGGAGCGGCGTGGGTCACCAGCAGCAGCGGCCGGCGGAGCGCAGCGCGCGGCCAGGCGCCCAGCACCCGGCGCCACATCGCGGAGCCGGATACCTGCTGCTCCGCCCCGGGCCGCCCGTGGGGCGCGTAGCGCGGCGCCCCGGAGAAGGGCAGCAGGCGGATGCCGGCCTCCTCGTGGATGCGCCCGTCGGCCAGCGGCTCGGGCAGCACCTCGCGCACGGTCACGCCCCAGCTGCGCCCCACGTCGTGGTTGCCGCGCACGTAGAGCAGCGGGACGCCGAACGCGTCGGCCAGGAATGCCAGGTACGGCGGCTCCAGGTCACCGCAGCCAAGGATCATGTCAAGCGGCTCCAAGCCCTCGCGCGTGGCCCCCGAATCGAGCGCCGGGTCCGACTCGTCGGAGACCGCCAGGATCCGGATCGGCCTCTCGTCGCGGGCCCGGAATGCCTCCGGATCGGGCCAGGACATGACGAGCCGGTCGGTCACTCGCCACCCTGCTCCGGATCCGCACGCCGCGCCACGGGGTCCGGGTCCGCCTCGTCGCTGCCACGGGTGAGCTGCTCCCGCCGCAGCTCGTCGACGCGGGGCCGATGCTCCGCGGTCCTGGACTGGCGGCCGGCTCCGGCCTGGCGCAGCTCATCGGCGCCGAGCAGGAGGGACGCCGCGTCCTGGTGCGGTCCAGCCTCCTCGGCGGAACGCTCCACGCCGGGCAGCAGCAGCTCTGTCACGTCGGCGTCGATGGCCACCGCGCCCGCGCGGAGCGCAGCCGCCACTCGGTTGTGCCCGTCCGCCACGTAGTATTCGTCGCCGACCTGGACCAGGTCGATGGCGGGCAGCATGGAGAGATCGTTGACCGCGCGCATGATGCGCTGCCATCGGCCTTCCCAGTTCTTGCCGCGCAGGTACGGCAGCGGCCGGAAGTCGGTGCTGTTCTGCGACGGGTGGCGCGTGGTCCCGACGATCCGATCGATGGATACCACCTTCACGCCACGGGGCCGGCGGAGGGCCGTGGTGGCCCGTGGGTGCCGGTCGTAGAGCGACGGCAGCGTCTCGCGGCGGGGAAGCCTGGGTAGCCGGTCGCGAAGGGGTCGACGTGAGGGCATGGGGTTGGAGCCCGGCGGGTGCGGCTTGATAGGTGCTCTATCATGGCATCCTCGCGGTGTGTCGCCCATCCGTGACGGGGCGCACCTCTGCTCATGGAGGACCTGCATGGCGACCGTGACCTTTGACCACGTCTTCAAGCGCTACAGCGCCGATGTGGTCGCGGTGAATGATCTCAACCTGGAGATCGCAGACGGAGAGTTCCTGGTCCTGGTCGGCCCGTCGGGGTGCGGGAAGACGACGGCGCTCAGGTGCGTCGCGGGGCTGGAGACCATCAGCGAGGGGAAACTGCTCATCGGCGATCGCGTCGTGAACGACGTGGCGCCCAAGGACCGCGACATCGCCATGGTCTTCCAGAGCTACGCGCTCTACCCGCACATGTCGGTCTACGACAACCTCGCCTTCGGCCTGAAGCTTCGCAAGACCCCCAAGGCCGATATCGAGCGGCGCGTCAAGGAGGCAGCCGACATCCTGGGCCTGGACCGATTCCTGGATCGCAAGCCGAAGGCACTCTCCGGCGGCCAGCGCCAGCGCGTGGCCCTTGGGCGCGCGATTGTGCGCGAGCCGGCCGTGTTCCTCATGGACGAGCCGCTCTCCAACCTGGACGCCAAGCTGCGCGTCCAGACTCGCGCCGAGATCGCCCGCCTTCACCAGCGCCTTGGAACGACGACCATCTACGTCACCCACGACCAGGTCGAGGCCATGACGATGGGCGATCGGATCGCGGTCATGAAGGATGGGCTCCTGCAGCAGGTCGGCACCCCGCAGGAGCTGTACGACCACCCTGACAACGTCTTCGTCGCCGGGTTCATCGGATCGCCGGCCATGAACTTCGCAACCACGCGGACCGAAGGTGAGGCTCTGATGCTCGGCAGTGCCAAGCTCAGCCTCTCCGGGGCGGCTGCCAACGCCGCCCGGGAACGGCCCGCCGGGAGCGAGCTGCTCATCGGCTTTCGGCCGGAGCACCTCGATATCGCCGAGGGTCAGGCCGACCTGGTTCGCATTCCCGCCAAGGTGGACGTGGTCGAGTTCCTCGGCAACGAGGAGCTGATTCACGCCCAGGCAGAGGGCAACGAGATCGTTGCCCTCCTCCCGTCCGAACGACAGGTTCGAGCGGGTGACCAGATCGAGCTGGGCGTTCCAGTCGATAAGCTGCATGTCTTCGATCCGGAGACCGAGCAGTCGCTGGTGGCCTAGCAAGCGACGCTGTCGAGGACGGAGGTACGAACTGAACAGCAGCCGGCAACGTGCCGGTGTCCGACGGGAGAACGACTTCGCCCGTCACCATGAATCCGATTCGCCACCCGCGGGTGGCGCGATCGATCAATTCGCGTTGGAGGAGATTGGATGACCCGCACTTTCAAGTACATCGCACCGCTGGCGGTGCTCATGCTCGTGCTGGCCGCGTGCGACGCCGGCGACGAGAGTCCCGGACCGGGCGCCAGCGGCGACGGTGAGCTCGGCGGCGAGATCAGCATCATTGCCGTCTATGCCGATGCCGAGCAGGAAGCCTTCATGTCCATGATCGAGCCATGGGCCGAGGAGCACGGCGTCCAGATCAACTACGAGTCCACCCGCGACATCAACGCCGTGCTGACCACGCGCCTGGCCGGCGGCAACCCGCCGGACATCGCGGGGCTGCCGGGGCCGGGACAGATGGCCGAGTTCGCGCGCAATGACCAGCTCGTTGCGCTCGACGACGTCATCGACCTGGACACGTACCGTGAGAACTATTCCGACGCCTGGATCGAGCTCGGCTCGGCCGACGGCGAATTCGTCGGCATCTTCACCAAGAACAGCGTGAAGGGCGGCATCTGGTACAACCCGGCGGCCTTCGAAGACGCCGGCTACGAGGTGCCCGAGGACTTCGCCGGCCTCGAGGCGCTCGTGGAGCAGATCGCCGAGGACGGGACCCCGCCGTGGGGCATCGGCCTTGAGAACGCGGCCGCCAGCGGCTGGCCGGGCACTGACTGGATCGAGGACTTCATGCTCCGGCAGTCAGGCCCCGATGCTTACAACCAGTGGTGGCAGGGCGAGCTCGCCTGGACCTCGGACGAGGTTCGCAGCGCATTCGAGGCGTTCGGCGCATGGGCCGCCGATGAGACCTATGTTGCCGGCGGGCCGAACTCGGCCCTCAACACGGCCTTCGGAAACGGCGGCGACTGCCTCTTCGAGGATCCGCCGGAGTGCTACCTGCACCACCAGGCCAGCTTCATCACCAGCTTCTTCGAGGACAATTTCCCCGACGTCGCTGAGTCGGGCGTCACGTATGACTTCTTCATGATGCCGGGCATCGAGTACGACGGCGTGGTTGCTGGCGGCGACCTGTTCGGCATGTTCAACGACACGCCCCAGGCGCGGTCGCTGATGCAGTACCTGGTCACGCCCGAGGCCCAGCAGATCTGGGTCGAGATCGGTGGCGCGCTGTCGCCGAACAAGGGCGTGAGCCTTGATGCCTATCCCGATGAGATCTCGCGCCGCTCGGCGGAGGCCCTCATCAACGCGGAGACTGTCGTGTTCGACGCCTCCGACCTGATGCCCACGGAGATGAACGCGGCGTTCTGGAGCGCCGTGCTCGACTACGTTCAGAATCCGGACAACCTGGACAGCATCCTGGAGAACCTGGATGCGGTCCAGGAGGATTCGTACGGAGGCTGACCCGTCGCTGAGGGACCGGGCTCGGTGCCCGGTCCCTCTTCTTTCCCCGGGTTGAGGAGCGGAGAGCGGAGGTAACGATGGACTTCGGTACCGTCCTGATGGCGATCATCGTCGTCATCGGGGTGCCCGCGGCCACCGTCGGGTACGCCCTGCTGACGGAGCGACTCCTGAAGCTGGTCCGACCCCAGCGCAGGGCGGCAGTGAGACCCTGGCTCTGGTTGCTGCCGGGCTTCGCGTTCCTGGGCCTCTACCTCATTTACCCCACCATCAACACCCTCATCCTGAGTTTCCAGAACAGCAACTCCACCGAGTTCGTGGGCGTCGAGAACTACGCCACCCTGCTCAACCAGGGCGGTTTCTGGCAGACGATGCTCAACACCGGCCTGTGGATCGTCTTCTTCGCGGCGGTCGTGGTCCTGCTGGGAATCCTGATCGCGGTGCTTGCGGACCGCGTCCGGTACGAGACGGCGGTCAAGGCACTCGTCTTCCTGCCCCTGGCAATCAGCTTCGTCGCGGCCGGCGTCATCTGGAACTTCATGTATGACTTCGATCCGGACCGCGGTACGGTCAATGCCATCGTGGGGATCGCCGGAGTCGAGCCGCAATCGTGGCTGACCGAGTGGCCGCGTAACACATTCATGCTGATCATCGTGGGAATCTGGATGTGGGTGGGCTTCGCCACCGTGATCCTTTCCGCCGGCCTCAAGGGCATCTCGACCGAGCTGCTCGAGGCGGCGCGCATGGACGGCGCCAACGAGTTGCAGGTGTTCTTCCGCATCATCCTGCCGCTCCTGGCGCCGACCATCGCGGTGGTGGCTACCACCATCGTTATCACCGCGCTCAAGACGTTCGACATCATCTACGTCATGACCGGAGGCAACTTCGGCACGAACAACCTGGCCACGCTCTTCTACGCCGAGCGGTTCAGGGCCTTCGACGCCGGAACCGCGGCGGCGGTCGCGATCATCCTGCTGCTTGCCATCATCCCGGTGATGCTCTTCAACATCCGCCGATTCCAGGCTCAGGAGGCGATCCGATGACTGGCGACGCACGCGTAGACGCTCCGCCGCGCGTCGACACCCTCGCCGGTAGCGGGCCCAAGTGGTACAACCGCCTCCCACTGCACGTCGCCCTGATCCTGATCAGCATGATCTGGCTGTTGCCCACGGTGGCGCTGCTGGTCAGCTCGTTCCGACCCTCGAGCGAGATCCTGACCACCGGCTGGTGGAACGCGTTCACGCTGCCGTTCCAGTTCACGCTGGACAACTACCAGGAGGTCCTCAGTCGCGACAACATGGGGACCAGCTTCCTGAACAGCCTGTTCATCACCATCCCGGCGACAGTGATTCCGATCATGGTCGCGGCATTTGCGGCCTACGCCTTCGCCTGGATGGAATTCCCCGGCCGCAACGTGCTCTTCATCCTGGTGGTCGGCCTGCTGGTGGTCCCGCTCCAGTCGGCGCTGATCCCGGTGCTGCAGTTCACCACCAACATCGGCCTGACGGGGACGTTCCCGGCGGTCTGGCTGGCGCACACCGGCTTCGGCCTTCCGTTCGCGATCTTTCTGCTCCGGAACTTCTTCGGCGCGCTGCCGCGCGAGATGTTCGAGTCCGCCTACCTTGACGGGGCCAGCCCCACGACGGCCTTCTTCCGGCTGGTGCTGCCGTTGTCCGTCCCAGCCATCGCGTCGCTGGTCATCTTCCAGTTCATGTTCGTCTGGAACGATCTCCTGGTCGCGCTGATCCTGGTCGGCGGGACGCAGGACGTGGCCCCCATGACGGTGACCATCGCCAACCTGGTGAACTCCCTTGGGCAGGGCTGGGACCGGCTGACGGCCGCTGCCTTTATCTCCATGGCGCTGCCGTTGGTCGTCTTCTTCTCGCTGCAGCGCTACTTCGTGCGCGGCATCCTGGGCGGCTCAGTCAAGGGCTGATCCCGGGCCTGATGGCATGGCGGGCCGGTCTGGCCCGCAACCTGCATCTCCCGGCCGGTGGGCCACACCAACCCCATCGGCCCGGGAGGTGCACTCATGACCGATCGGAACTTCACGCAGCCCAGCGAGCACGAGAAGGCCGTGCGCGATGAGCGCGCGCGGCAGACAGGCGAGGACGGTCCCGAGGAACTGACCGGCGAGGCGGCCGGCGAGACCGGGACGACCCCGTACGAGGCCGAAGTCGAGGCGGAGCAGCGCGGAACCACCGCCGGCGACATGGCGGACGAGATCCGCGAGGACGAGCAGCAGCCGCTCGACTCGGGCTACAAGCCCAGGACCGGCTGAGCTACGTCAGGCGGCCGAGGATCTGCTCGCGGTCGAAGGCCCAGGAGCCGACGACCAGCGCCACGCCGATCAGCCCGGCGACGATGAAGTCGCCGATGATCACCTGCTCCATGGTGAAGGTCGCCTGGCCGCCGAAGAACTGGGCCACCGCCACGGCGATGATCGGGATCACCACGAAGCCGCCGATCTGCTGCGCCGTGCGCGGGTCGCCGACGCGGCTGCTGACCACGATCCCCAGCAGGACGCTGAAGATGCAGATCAGCGGGACCAGGGTCACCATCGCCACGCGCCACACGTCGATGAAGATGAAGCGCGTGAGCGCAGGGTCGGCGATGGCGCCGTTCACCAGCCCGTACGCGATGTAGACCGCCCACGTGGCGGTGACGGCCGGGATGGCCGCGGCAAGCGTCTTGCCGGCCAGCAGCTCTGGGACCTCCAGCGGGGTGGCCAGCTGCGGCTCCAGCGAGCGCCCGATCTTCTCGCCGATCACCGACTGGGTGGCGATGGCCATCGGCACCATGGCCGGGATGATCAGGAAGTAGGCCATGAAGTTGGAGACGATGAATCCCTGGATGGCCAGCTTCTCGGGAACGTCCGGGAACTCTTCGATGTAGTTGCTTATGATCCCGATCTGGTCCGTATTCAGCTCGCTGGCCTGGATGAAGGCCACCAGGCCGGTGGGGATGGCGGCGAAGATCACGGCCGGGAAGACCACCGCCCCCAGCAGCAGGCGGTTGCTGATCAGGTCGCGCCACTCCTTGACGAAGACGGCCCAGACGTAGGCGAGCCTCACGCCGCCTCTCCCTCGCGTTCGCCCGCGAACTGGACCGATGCTGGCGCGTCGCGCTCGCCCACCTCTCCGACCAGGTCGAGGTAGACCTCCTCCAGCGAAGCGGCCTCTTCCCGGACGCCGCTGATCCGCGCGCCGGCCGCGACCAGCGACGCAACGAGGTCGGGCGTGTCGGTCGGCGGGTCCGCCATCTCGACCAGCAGCGAGCGCTCCTCGTCGCGTACCTGCGCGCCGAGCACGAACGGCAGCGTGGCCAGCAGGTCCAGGAAGGACTCCGGGCCCCGTGCCCCGTTGAGCTCCACCCGCACCGTGGCGTACCGCCCGTGGCGCCGCAGGCCGGCAGGCGTGTCCAGCCGCAGCAGCGTGCCGCGCATGATGCCGATCCGGTCGCAGAGCCGCTCGGCCTCGTCCAGGTTGTGGGTGCAGACCACGATCGAGCGGCCCAGCTCGCGCAGCGTGGCCACGAAGTCACGGACCGTCTTGGCAGCCGACGGATCCAGGCCGCTGGTCGGCTCGTCGAGATAGATCACCTCCGGCTCGTGCAGCAGGGCACGGGCGATCGCCACCTTCTGGCGCATTCCCTTGCTGAAGCCTCCGACCCGGCGGTCGGCGTGGTCTGCCATGCCAACCACGCCCAGGTATCGGTCCACCGCCGCCCGCAACGCTCCACCGGTGAGCCCGTACAGGCGGCCGTAGTAGGCCAGGTTCTGGCTCGCGGTGAGCTTGTCGTGCAGCCCCGGCGACTCGGTCAGGATTCCGGTCAGGGCCCGGATGCGCTGCGAGCCCTCGCCCAGGGCATGGCCGTTGACCGTGGCGCTGCCCAGGGTGGGCCGGATCAGCCCGGCCAGCATCCGCACCGTGGTGGTCTTGCCCGCGCCGTTGGGCCCCAGCAGGCCGAAGATCTCGCCGTCGGCCACCTCGAACGAGAGGTCGTGCACGGCGACCAGGCGTCCAAAGTCGCGGCGAAGCCCCTCGACGACGATCACGGCAGCTCCTCGTCTCCCTCCGTGGCCCTCAGCGGGCCCACCGGAGATGCTAGCGCTCCGCGCCCCCGGCACGCACGCGATCGAGCATGGCGCCCAGCCGGGCGAAGATGCGCTGCTCACCCGGCCCGGAGCCGTTGCCGGTGCCTGCCGCGGGGCCCAGCGCCTCGCGCCAGCCCCGCTCGCCGCGGCGCACGTCGGCCAGGACGCGGCCGTCGCGCAGCCGGACCACGCGGTCTGTGCTGCCGGCCACCCCGGCATCGTGGGTGACGATCACGAAGGTCACGCCCCTCTCCACGTTCAGGCGGCGCAGCATCTCCAGCAGGGCGCCGGAGGTGGCGCTGTCCAGCTCGCCGGTCGGCTCGTCGGCCAGGACCACCGCCGGGTCGTTGACCAAGGCGCGGGCGATGGCCACGCGCTGCTGCTCGCCGCCGGACAGCTCGGTGGGCCGATGGTGCAGCCGGTCCCCCAGCCCGACCAGCTCCAGCAGCTCCCCGGCGCGCCGCTTCCCGTCGTTGCGCCGCGGGCCGTAGCGCAGCGGCAGCATCACGTTCTCGATGGCGTTCAGGGTCGGGATCAGGTTGAACTCCTGGAAGACGAACCCGATCTTCCGCTGCCGCACCCCCGCCAGCTCCCCGTCGGAGGCGCCGATCACGCTGCGTCCGTCCACGAGCAGCTCACCGGACGTCGGGCGCAGGAGGCAGCCCAGCAGGTCCAGCAGGGTGGTCTTGCCGCTCCCCGAGCGTCCCATCACCGCCATGAACTCGCCGGCGCCCACGTCCAGGCTGATGCCGTCCACGGCTCGCACCTCGGAGGCGCCTCGGCGATAGACCCTGACCAGGTTGCGGGCCTGCAGGATCGGCGCGGCCATCACGTGCTCCTCAGGGCCTGGACCGGGTCCAGCCGTGCCGCGCGCATGGCCGGATAGATGCCCGCCAGGGCGCCGAGCACCGTGGCGAACGCGAACGAGCGCAGCAGCAGCATGGGCGTGACCAGGAAGACAGTGGTCCCGCTCCCCGAGGTCTGGGCGTTCAGGACCGCGACCAGCAGCCAGCCCGCCGACAGCCCGATGACACCGCCGATGGCCCCCAGCAGCGTGGCCTCGGTGATGAACTCGACCAGGATGCTCCGCGTCCGAGCGCCCACGGCCTTCTTGATCCCGATCTCGCGCACCCGCTCGCTGACGGTCATGACCATGGTGTTGATGACCGACAGCCCGCCCACGATCACGGCGATCACGCTGGCGCCCACGATGATCAGGTTGAAGACCACGCTTGCCTGCCCGATCTGGTCAGCCACCTGGTCGGGCGTCACGGTGCGCACGCCCTCGACCTGCTCCTCGATGGCGGCGGCCACGGCATCGGCCTGGGCCAGGTCGGTCGGGAAGACCTCGATCTGGGTCGCCAGCTCATCGGTCCGGTAGTCGAAGCCCTGCGGCACGCTCTCGACGTAGATCTCCTGGGCGTCGCGCAGCGGCACGTAGGCGATCTTGTCGGGGAAGGTCAGCGTCCGTTCCAGGACGCCCACGATCTGGAAGGTGCGTCCGCGGATCTCCAGGTCGTCGCCGACCCGCACGTCGTAGCGCTCGGCCAGGTCGGCACCGATGACCGTCACCTCCCGCTCCCCCGCCTCCAGCAGCCTGCCGGCGTCCACCCGCAACTCCACGCTCTCGTCGTACCAGGTCTCCGGCTCGATGCCGGTCAGCAGCTCCGGGATGTCGAAGCCGCCCACCTCCTCGGGGTCAAGGAGGGTCTGGAGGACCGGCGTGGCGCGTCCCACGCCCTGGATGCGCTCGATCTGGTCCACCAGATCGCGAGTGATCGGCCTGGCGCTGGCCTGGAAGCCGGAGGCGGCGCCCTCGTCGAAGACGAAGACACGCGTGCGGAAGTACTCGTCGCCGCCGTCGACCAGCACATTCAGCTTCTCGGCCAGCGCGCCCATCACGGTGAGCGCGAAGACGCCGATGACGATGCCCAGGATGGTGAGGCCGGTGCGCAGCTTTCGCCGCAGGATGTTTCTGATTGCTTCGCTCATGGACCGATGCTGATGCTAGCCGTGATCGTCCTTCCCCGCCTTCGGTACGTCCGGGCCGCCTGCTCGGATCGCTTCCCCACGGCGTGTCCTTCGGAGCGCACCTGTCGACCTGTGATCGGCGGCGGAGCCTTCCTGCGTGGACCGATGGTCGCCTCGCTGGCCCGGTTGACCGCCGGAGCGCACCAACGGTCCGTTCATCGGTCGGCAGGACCGTCTGCGGTAACCCGGGGCTAAGCGGTCGATAACGGGGCTCCGGGCATCATCTCCAGCATGCCAAGTGGAGAGCGGCTGCGGACCATCGGGCAGCGGCAGGGTGAGCGCCTCATCCGCGAGGCCGGTGCCCAGGTACGCGAGCTGCGCTACGCGGCCGGTCTCTCGCAGGCCGAGCTGGCCCGAACGATGGGAGTGTCCCGGACGTTCCTGTCCCGACTGGAGCTGGGACGGTTGCGGCACCTGGACATCGGCGTCATCGCAGTTGCGATCGCGTTGCTCGGACATCGGCTGACGTGCAAGGCCTGGCCGGTCGGCGAGCCGCTTCGCGACAGCGCGCACCTGCGATTGCTGGCTCGCTTCGAGGCACGCCTGGCCCCCACATGGAGAGTCCGGCGCGAGGCGGTCATGCCCGTGCGCGGCGACCTGCGAGCCTGGGACCTCCGTCTCGACGGTCCCTCCTCGATCGGCGTGGAGGCGGAAACGCATCTGCACGACCTGCAGGCGGTGGAACGAGCGCTCGCAGCGAAGCGCCAGGACAGCCGCGTTGACCACGTGATCCTGCTGCTGGCCGACACGCACCACAATCGCGCGGTCCTGTGCACGCACCGGACCAGCCTCCGTGGTGAGTTTCCGCTGACGACCCGAGAACTGCTCGCCGCGCTTGGCGCCGGCGCCGACCCACGCGGCAGCGGCATCGCCGTCATGTGATTGTCCCTCGGTGAGGACGAACCGGCTGCTCGGCTCGCAAAATGTCGCCGCCGACGGTCCAGGTTCCCGTTGACCGGTTCCGTGGTGCGCCACGGCGCACCAGTCGGCTGGTCAGCGGCCAGCTCGACCGTCCCCGAGGACGCCGGCGCCTCGGCGCAGCTCGCAGCAACGGGACGCCCAGTCCGGCGGTAGCATCGGGCTGTGAGCGAGGAGCGCGTGGTCTCGACCGAGCGGCCATGGACCGGTCGCCTCATCGGCGTGCGGGTAGACCGGGTTCGGCTGGCGAGCGGGCGCACCGCGACCCGCGAGGTGGTCGAGCATCCCGGAGCGGTGGCGATCCTGGCCTGGGATGGCGAGAGGATGGCGCTGGTACGCCAGTGGCGGCACGCCGCCGGCGGCGCGCTGCTGGAGATCCCGGCCGGAACGCTCGACCCCGGGGAGGAGCCGCGGGCCACCGCCCGGCGTGAGCTGGCCGAGGAATGCGGCGTGGCCGCAACCAACTGGGAGCAGGGTCCCTCCTTCTTCACCGCGCCCGGCTTCTGCACCGAGCGACTGACCCTCTTCCTGGCCAGCGACCTGTCGCCGGCGAGCAGCGAGGCGCCGGAGGACGAGGACCTGGAGCTGATCTGGGTCACCCCAACTGAGGCACTGCGGCTGGTGGAGGCTGGCGAGATCGCCGACGCCAAGTCGATCGCCGGTATCCTGTGGCTGGCCCGGCGCCCGGACGCCAGCGCCTAGGCACAGCGCCGCAGGCACGCGGCTTGCTTTCCGAGTGGCGCCGATGACCACCAACGGCTCCGGCCCGATCGACCCGGAAGCATCGGCCGAAGAGGCCGGCCTTCGCTACGTGAACGACGCCATGCCAGGCATCCGCCGCAGGCGAGCCGGGAGGGGGTTCTCCTACATCGGTCCCGATGGGAAACGCCTCACCGACAAGCGCGTCCTGGCCCGCATCAGGAGCCTGGCCGTCCCGCCAGCATGGACCGATGTCTGGATCTGCCCCATCGCGCGCGGCCACCTGCAGGCCACCGGGCGTGACGCACGTGGCCGCAAGCAGTACCGCTACCACCCCCGCTGGCACGCGGCACGGGACGAGGTCAAGTACGAGCGCATGATCGCCTTCGGCCAGGCCCTGCCCCGCATCCGGCGCCGGGTGGAGGAGGACCTGTCGCTGCCAGGCCTCCAGCGCGAGCGGGTGCTTGCCGCGGTGGTGCGGCTGCTGGAGAAGACCGGGGTGCGGGTCGGCAACGAAGAGTACGCCCGCGAGAACCGGTCGTTCGGGCTGACCACCCTGCGCAACCGGCACGCCGACGTGGGCGGCAGCCGGGTCCGTTTCCGCTTCCGCGGCAAGGGCGGAAAGGAGCACGACATCGAGCTCAGCGATCGCCGCCTGGCACGCATCGTGGCCCGCTGCCAGGAGCTGCCGGGGCAGGCGCTCTTCACCTACCTGGACGAGCAGGGCGAGCCGCGGACCGTCGACTCGGCGGACGTCAACGACTACCTGCGCGAGATCGCCGGCGAGGAGTTCACCGCCAAGGACTTCCGGACCTGGTCCGGGACGGTGCTGGCGGCGTGGGCCCTGGCCGAGCTGACCGAGTTCGACTCGGAGGCCCAGGCCAAGAAGAACGTGGTGCGCGCCGTGGAGGCAGTCGCCGAGCGGCTGGGGAACACGCCGGCGGTCAGCCGGAAGTCGTACGTGCACCCCACCGTGATCGACGCCTACCTGGACGGCGACGTCGTGCGCGAGGCCCGCCAGAAGGCCGAGGAGGAGCTGAGCGCGTCGCTGGACGAGCTGCCGCCCGAGGAAGCCGCGGTGCTGGCGCTGCTCCGCAAGCGGCTCGCCGACGAGGAGGAGCGTGCCGCGAGCTGATCCGCCCGATCAGGCCGCGCGCAGGAAGCGGCGCAGGGCGCGCTGGTAGTCGGGGTTCTCCGGCTTCAGGAACACGGCCATGCGCAGGTGGCGCTCGGCGCGCGCCGACTCTCCCAGCCGCGCTCGGGACAGCCCCAACCCGAAGTGCGCGTAGTCGTCCAGCGGATAGTGATCGACAATCACCTGAAAGCGCTCCGCCGCCTCGGCATGGGCGCCCTGCTCGAAGTAGGCGCGACCCAGCGCCTCGAGGATGGACGCCTTGCCCGGCTCAAGCGCCAGGCATCGTTCCAGGAGCACGGCCGCCGCGCCGGGATGGTGCTCCGACAGGAGCCGGGAGCCGCGGCGGAAGAGCTCATACGCGCTCTCGCGTTCCATCGGCCTAGCCGGCGGAGCCCAGCGCGATCCGGCGCAGCCGGGGGTTCTCGGTCCGTCCCGGGATGCGGCCGCGCTTGGCGATCGGGCTCCCGTCGATCTCCTTGAGGTCGCCGGTGAAATCGATCGGGCTGGCGTCGCTGATGGCGGAGCCGACCGCGAACGAGTCGACCGGCGCATCGGCCTCCTTGAAGTAGGTGATGCGCTCCGCGTCGAGGCCGCCCGATACCACGATCTTCACGTGGTGGTGTCCTGCCAGATCCAGGCGCGCACGCACCTCCTTGACCAGGTCGGCGGTGACGCGGCCGCGCTCCGAGGGCGTGTCGAGCCGGACGCCCCACAGCCGTTCGCCGAGGGCGTCCGCCACGCGGACCGATTCCTCCGCCTCGTCCTTGAACGTGTCGACCAGGGCGATGCGCGGGACATCGGGATCGATGTGGCGGTCGAACGCCTCCAGCGCCCGAACCGTGTCGCCGAAGATCAGGATCAGGGCGTGGGGCATGGTGCCGGTCGGTGACAGCCCCGCCAGCCGCGCGCCGGCCGGGGTGGACGCGCCGATGCAGCCCCCCACCACGCTGGCGTAGTCCATCTGGTCGGCGACCGACGGGTGGACGTGCCGCGCGCCGAATCCGATGACCGGGATGGGGTCCGCCACGTCAACGATGCGGCGTGCCGCCGTCGCCCAGCCGGTGGACTGCGACAGGATCCCCAGCAACGCGGTCTCGTACAGCCCGAAGGACTGGTAGCGGGCGGTGATCCGCATCACGACCTCCTTGCGGCCGATGCGGTCGCCGTCGCGCAGCGATTCCACCACCGGCTCCGGGTCGAAGCGCTTGCCGTTGCCCAGGATCTCGCGCAGGTACGCGATGGCCTCCTCCGCACCGCACAGGACGGCGTCCTCGCGCGGGAAGATCTCCATCACAACCAACGGGTCGAGGCGCTCCGCGGCGAGGATGCGGCGCGTCCGCTCGAAGTACACGTCCGCCGTGTCGCCGGAGAGCACCTCCTCGGCCGGCTGGAAGCTGGGTCGCTCGGCGCGCACCTCGGTCATGGCGCTGCAGTGTAGTCGCTGCCGGGCGATCCGCCGACCCTCGCCCGCCTCTGGCGCCGGAGCAGGGCGACGGCCAGCAGCGCCATGGCGACCACCAGCGCCACGGCGGCGACGATCCGCACCAGGCCCTCTGTGCCGGCGCGTTCCAGCCGCGCGCTGGCCTCGGCGATGGCATCGGCCGCGCCGCGGAGGTCGCCCTCCGCGAAGAGGCGGTTGGCCTCGGCCAGCTGGACGCTGGGGTCGGGACCGCCCAGCAGGCCGACGCGCTCCACCACGCCCCGCTCGGCGACGTTGCGGTCGAGCGCCGCCTGGTAGGCGTCCACCACGGCCGCCTCCGCCTCCAGCTCGACGCGGGCATCGCCGCTGCCGCCGGCGGTCCGGTAGCGGTCACGGAGCCGCTGCGGCACGGAGAGCCCGGCACGCTCCGCGGCCGCGAGCAGCGCGTCCCGGTCTGCCAACCAGTCGATCGTCTCCGCGATGCGCTCCATGGCGCTCTCGAAGCGCCAGGCGGCGAGGTCCACCGTGACCGGCTCCGGCGCTCCCCAGTCACCGGCGGCGGCCAACAGCTCGAGGAAGGCCTGGCGGGCATCGGCGCGGTCGGGCAGCTGCGCGGCGGCCGCGTCGTCGAAGACCCACTCCGCGAAGAGGTCCGCCAGGTCCTGGCCATTGACCGCCTCGAGGTGGTCGAGCAGCGAGCGACCGTCGACCGGCGCGCGGTTCGCGACCGGTTGATCCACGCTCGGCGGCTCGTCGGTCACCGGGGCGTAGGGGCTCAGGCCGGCGGCGATGCGCTGCCAGGCCAGGCGCAGCCGCTCCTCCCCCAGCGCCGTCGCGATCTCCTCGGCGACGGCCCACGAGGCCGCATAGGCGAACGCGTCCTGCTCGGCGCTCGATTCGCCGGCGCCCCAGCTGACCAGCGGGAAGTCCTCCGCGGACAGCTCCTCGCGTCGTTCGGCGGGGTCGTAGGGCGGGTCGGCCTCCAGCTCCGCGGCGACGCCCGCGGCTGCCCACGAGGCGAACCCCTCGGTGATCCAGCGCTGCGCCACCAGCTCGTCATCCATCCAGACGTGCCCGAGCTGGTGCAGCAGCGTGAAGGCCGGCTGGTCGAACCCGGCCTGCAGCCGCGTCCCGTCGATGCCCGGCTCACCGCCGAGGTCCGGAGACGTCGCGACGCTCTCCTCGATCACCAGCGGCCCGACACCCGGGTACGGGATGCCGAGGCGCGCCTCGAGCAGCGGCAGCGCCGCGCTCACCAGCTCCATCGTGCGCTCGCCCCACTCGGGGTCATCGGCCCAGGCGCGGACCTGCAGGTCGACGGTGCCCGCGGAGAGCGGGACCGCACGGTTGGCGGACTGGTGGCTCGCCTCGCCGACGGCCAGCAGCTGGACGAGCCAGCTCCCCGGGTCGGCGATCTCGCCACTCTCCAGCACCCAGCCGCGGGCCCCTCGTTCGGCGGTCATCTCGTCTCCGTCGATGCTGACCTCGAAGCTGCCGGGTACGGTGACCGTTACTTCGCCGGAGGTCCCAAAGCTCCAGACCGGGAAGCTGACCAGGGACCCTCGCACGCGCACCGAAGGAGACGCCCCGTCCGGGATGCGGTAGGTGACGGTGAACGTCACCTCCTCCCCGTAGCGGACGCCCTCGCGCGGGCGGACAGAGGCCTGGATGTACTCGCCGCGGTCGGTGGGGGTGACCGTCAGCGAGCCGTCCTCGTCGCGGGCCGCCAGCCCGGTGGCGCCCGGCTGGATGGCGAGGTCGACCACGTTGAAGACGCTGAACTCGCCGGCCGGGTCGGGAGTCGTGTTCTCGAAGGTGACGCGGACGCTGACCGCCACGCCGCCCTCGGCGGGCTGGACCTGGTAGGTGGCCACCGTCGACATCGTGTACTCCGCCGCCCGGGCCGGACCCGCCAGGCCGGGAAGCATGGCCGCCAGCAGCCACGCCATCGCCAGGGCGGCTGGCGTCCCGTGACGCGCCACGCGCCTCATCGGGAGGTCCCCAGCAGCCGGGAGAGCAGGCTGCGCCGCGGCCGCGCCGGGGGAGGGGGTTCCCAGGCCGGCATGCCGGCCTCGACATCGGCCCGGTACGCCGCCAGAAGCCCCGGGTTGCGCCCGGTCCGCCCGCTCCAGTCGGGGAGACGCCCGTGGTCGGCGACCGCGTTGGCCGTCTCCTCCAGCAGCCGGTCGGCGACGATCACGATCCGCGTCAGCCCGCGTCCCAGCTCGTCGCGTGAAGCGGCGGCGGGCGGGATCTCGGTCATGAGCATCGGGCGGTCGTCATCGGTCATGGCGAACTTCACGAATGGATAGTCCGAACTGGCGCGGAGCATGCGCAGGAAGGTGCGCTTGGGGATCTCCATCGCCTCGGGGCCATAGTATCCCCACAGGGACAGGCCGAGGCCCCCGACCCAGGCCACCGTCACG
>DASUSP010000075.1:0-10373 GCA_036375035.1 Candidatus Limnocylindria bacterium | reverse complement strand
GGAGAGCGGCGGTCCGAACGCCTGGCTCGGCTGGCGCTCGGTGGCCGAGCAGCACGTCCGCAACGGCGACCTGGAGGAGGCCATCGGCGCTTATCGCGAGGCGGACCGGCGCGCGCCGGCCGAGGAGCGCGGAGCGATCGCTAACCGCATCGCGTGGCTGCTCAAGGAGACCGGCCACGACTTCGCCGCGCGGCGGCAGTTCAACCGCGCCCGCGGGGCGTACGCCACCTACGCCGCCTACGTGACCTGGGCCCTCGTGGCGGCCAACCTCGCGGTCTTTCTGCTCGACGGCGTCCTGTCCCAATTCCAGAACTTCGGCCTGTTGCGCCTCTCCGGCGGCCCGCTGGTCGAGGCCGGGCTGGTGAACGGCCAGCTCGTCGCGGCCGGCGAGTGGTGGCGCCTCATCACCAGCGCCTTCCTGCACCTGGGCCTGCTCCACATCGCCTTCAACATGTACGCGCTGTGGCTGTTCGGCCCGATCATCGAGCAGCTGTACGGGCACGTGGAATACGCCCTGCTCTACGTGCTGTGCGCCCTCGGCGGCAGCGTACTGACCATCCTGCTGCAGCCGGATTCGTTCGCCGCCGGGGCGTCGGGCGCCATCTTCGGGCTGTTCGGCCTGGCCTTCGTGGTCTCGCGCCGTCGCCACCTGCTGCTCGGCCCGCGGGCGCGCGCCATCCTCTCGCAGGTCGGCACCCTGCTGGTGCTGAACCTGTTCATCACCTTCATGGCGGCCGCCCGCATCAGCTGGACGGGTCACCTGGGCGGCCTGCTGGTCGGCGCGGCCCTCGGATTGCTGCTCGTTCCACGGCACGCGCCCACCATGGGCGGCATGTGGCGCAGCGCGGACGGCACGCCGCTGGCCGGCGCCCCCAACCCGGGGCTGCGCGCGGTGGCGTACCTGCTTGTGACCGCCAGCCTGGCGGCGGGCACCTGGTTCGCGATCCAGCAGATCGGCTGAGCCCGGCTCGGCCGGGGCTGGATCGGGCTCCGTATCATCGGGACATGTGCTTCGACCTGGACGCGCGGCCGCCACTGCCGCCCATCTCCGGCGCCGCGGGCGACGCCGAATCGATATCCCTGACCTCCGCCGACGGGACCGTGCTCGCGGCCTACGCGGCGCGCGCCGAGCGGCCCGGCGGCCCCGGCATCGCCGTCCTGCCCGACGTGCGCGGCCTGCACCCGTTCTTCGAGGAGCTGGCCCTGCGCTTCGCCGAGGCGGGCGTGCAGGCGGTGGCCATCGACTACTTCGCCCGCACGGCCGACACCCCGGACCGGGGCGAGGGCTTCGACTACCAGTCGCACGTGGCGCAGACCGGCACCGAGACGCTCTTCGCCGACGTGGCTGCCGCCGCGGCGCACCTGCGCTCGGAGGCCGGCGGAGGGGCGGAGCGCGTGTACACCGTCGGCTTCTGCTTCGGAGGGCGCCTCAGCTTCCTGCAGGCCACCGCCGGCCTGGGGCTGGCAGGCGTGATCGGCTTCTACGGCTGGCCGGTTGGCCCGCACCGCACCGGGCTGCCGGCGCCGGCCGACCTGGCGGACCGCTTCGAGTGCCCGGTCCTTTCGCTGTGGGGCGGCGCCGACCAGGGCATCGGGCCGGAGGCGGTGGAGGAGTTCAGCCGGGCCCTGGCCGCCGCCAGCGTGGAGCACCGCAGCGTGGTCTACCCGGACGCGCCGCACTCCTTCTTCGATCGGCGCGCGACCGAGTACGCATCGGAATCCGAGGACGCCTGGCGGCAGATGCTGGGATTCATCGGCGTCGGCTGAGCGGCGGGTCGATCAGGCGCCGACGGCGGGCTGGTTCCCGGTGACCTGGCGCGCGGCGGATGGCTTGATCGGCCGCAGGTAGAGCGCCAGCACGACCGCGATGTAGGCCAGCCAGGCGATGAGCGTCACCCACTCGGGCCGGCTGCTGTAGCCGAACAGCGCCCGCAGCAGCTGTCCCACGATCAGGATCGGGCCGGTCTGCGAGATCTCGCCGCTGTGCGGCAGCACCGCCGAGATGTCGAAGGCGGTGGAGGTCCCCACGGTGATGACGCCGGCCTCCACGAACTCGTGGATCGCGTAGCCCAGCAGCCCGGCGGCGATGAAGATCAGGGCGATGCCGGTCCAGCGGAAGAAGGTCTGCAGGTTGATGACCCTGGCCCCGACGTAGAAGCCGTAGCCGATGGCGACCGCGATGACCAGGCCGATGAAGGCGCCGACCAGGGTGCTGGCCGCGCCCGCGTTCGCCTCGGACGCGGCGGTGGCCTGTCCGAGCAGGAAGAGCGAGGTCTCCAGTCCCTCGCGGATGACGGCGGTGAAGGCCAGGAAGGAGAGTCCCCAGATGCTGCCCTCGGTCAGGGCGCGGTCCACGCCGGCCTGAAGCTCGCCGCGGATGTTGGCCGAGGTGCGGCGCATCCAGAACAGCATCCAGGTCACGACCGCGGCCGCCAGCAGGGTGGCGACCCCCTCGAAGATCTGCCCGGCAGCCCCCTCGAGACCGTCGATCGTGACCCACAGCACGATCCCGACGACGATGCTCAGCAGAATCGCGCCGCCGCTGCCGACCCAGATCCGGCCGAAGTGGCGTTGGTTCCCGGTCTTCCCCAGGTAAGCGAGGATGATGCTTACGATGAGCGCGGCCTCCACGCCCTCGCGCAGGCCGGTCAGCAGTCCGGTCGTGAGGAATCCAACGTCCAAGGGGTGCGTTCTCCTGCGGGGAAATTCGAGTCCGCGTGAGGCTAGCCTAACGCCGGAGGTTCGTCAAAGCGAACTCCTGCCGATTCAGTCGGAATTAGCAGATGCAAGCCTACGCCTGGGCGCGGGCCATGTCGAGCCGACGCGGCTAGAATCGGTCCATACGCGGCCTGAGCACACGCGTCCGCCCGCGTCCCTTTCGGAGTCACCATGATCGACTTTGCCCTGACCGATGCGCAGCGCGAAGTGCAGCGCACCGCGCGTGCCTTCGCCGAGCGCGAGATCCTTCCGCGCATCCACGAGCTCGATGCCAGCGCCACCTACGACCGTTCCCTCTATCAGAAGATGGGTGCCGAGGGCTTCCTGGGCCTGCCCATCCCGGAGCGCTACGGCGGCGCCGGGATGGACTACATCGCGTTCGCGCTGCTGTGCGAGGAGATGGAGCGCGCCGACACCGCGTTCCGGGTGATCCTCTCGGTCCATACCGGCCTCAACTCGCTGACCCTGCTGCAGTGGGCCAACGAGGACCAGAAGGAGCGCTACCTGATCCCGCAGGCGAGGGGCGAAAAGCTGGCCACCTTCGGCCTCACCGAGCCCGGCGTCGGGTCGGATGCCGCCAACCTGGCCACCACCGCGCGCCGCGATGGGGACCGATACATCCTCAATGGCTCGAAGATCTGGATCAGCCTGGCCGATGTCGCCGATTACTTCCTGGTCTTCGCCACGGTGGATCGGTCGAAGGGCCACAAGGGGATCACAGCCTTCATCGTGGACCGCTCGTTCCCCGGCTTCAGCTCCGATTCGCTGCACGGCAAGCTCGGCGTGCGCGCCGGCAACACCGGGATCCTGTACTTCAACGACTGCGAGGTCCCGGCGGCCAACCGCGTCGGCGAGGAGGGGGAGGGCTTCACCATCGCCATGAGCGCCATCGACCAGGGCCGATACACCGTGGCGGCCGGATCGGTAGGGCTGGCGCAGGCCTGCCTGGACGCGTCGGTCAAGTACGCGCACGAGCGCAAGGCCTTCGGCGTCGAGATCGGGGAGCACCAGCTCGTGAAGCAGATGCTGGCCAGGATGTACCAGGGGATCGAGGCGGGGCGGCTGCTCGTCTTCAAGGCCGGCTGGAAGAAGAACGCGGGCGAGCGCAACACCCGGGAGACGAGCCTGGCCAAGTGGTTCGCCACCGACCACGCCGTGCAGTCGGCCATGGACGCGATCCAGGTCCATGGCGCGTACGGGTACAGCAATGACTACCCGGTGGAGCGCTACCTGCGCAACAGCAAGGGCTCGGTGATCTACGAGGGAACCAGCCAGATCCACACCCTGATGCAGGCCGACTACCTGCTGGGCTATCGCAAGGACCGCGAGCTGCGCATGCCCCAGCCGGCCTTCGAAGGGGAGATGTAGGCTGCCTCCGCGGGCCAAATCGGTTCGCGCCAGATCGAGAACTGGTTTCGCTTAGGCGAGTTCGGCAGCCCGTCGCGACGGTTCCGGCCGCTGGCTCACGATCGCGCGCGGCGCTGTGGGGCGCACACGCTGTCGTCCGGCTCGCCTAAGGTCACGGTGCTTGCGATTTGGCAACTTCAGCATGATCAGCATGCCGCCATTGTGCGGAGCGGGGCTCCGGAGCCACGATGATGCGCGGCGTCCCCGCAGGGCGAACCGGCCGAACAGATGGGGATGCTCCCCGATCCGGCGGCGGTTCGTCGTGGTATCCATCACCACCAGCGCCGGGACGACGACCTTCGCGGCCCAGCCCACGGATCGCCCCACCCGGAGGCCAATGCGCTGCTTGACGTCCAGCCCCCCGAGCAGCTCCTGCGCGTCCACGATGAGCGTCTTGATCTCGACGACCAGGAGCGTTGCGGTTGCCGGGTGGAATGCCAGGACGTCGATCCGTCCCCGGTCGCCGTATTCGTTGAAGCTCACCTCGGCACGCGTGAGCCAGCCGAGTGTCGTGAGGCGACGCATCAAGAGGTCCGCGCAGCTCGCGTGGTCGGCATCAGCCAGCCGCGCGAGGTCGGCGCCGCGAACTCCGACGTCCCAGCCGAGGCGGAGGTCAAGGGCCGATGCCACCCGCCGTACGATCCTCAGCGACACGCGCTCCAACCACGCGCGCTCGATCAGGCCGATGGCGCCGGCCGAGACGCCCGCGCGAACTGCCAGGTCCGCCTGCCGCCACCCGCGCCGATGTCTGAGCATGCGGATGCACCGGCTGAGGGACGCGTCGTCCATCGGTAGATGATCTTGAGCCGCCGCTTATCGGTGGCTTAGCGGAGGCTTACCGATGAGGCTCAGTCCTCCGGGACGAGCTCCAGGGTGGCGACCGTGGCCGCCGCCACGGCATCGGGCGTGAAGGGGATGGGCACGCCGTCGCCGCGCAGCCAGACCCCGAACAGGTCGCGGTAGTGCGGCGAGCACGGGTTGCCGGACTGCCCGCCGGCCAGCGACCAGCGGCCGCCGTCCGGGTCGGCGAGGTCGATCACGGCCCGCATGTTCGGCAAGAAGCCGGGGTTGGCGAACGGCGCCAAGGGTCCGGAGGCGGCCTGCAGCGGCGTGGTGCAGTCGCCCGGGAAGGGGACGGGCCCGAGGTTGAAGGTCTCGGCCAGCAGCGGACTGTCTCCCACCGGGTGGCGAAGCGTGAGGGTGCGCAGCCGCCCCCAGCCCCAGCCGGCCGGGTCGCTGCCGTGCTCGCGCTCCAGGCGCTCCACGGTCGCCGAGAGCGCGCGACCCGCCTCCACCTCCCAGCCGTTGACGAACCATCCGTCGGGCTGCTCGCGCATCAGCCGAACAAGGCGTCCGGGGGCGGCGATGTGGAACGTGGTCAGCGGCACCAGGTTCCCGAACCCCTCACCGATGGCCCAGCGCCAGGCCGATGGCGCCTTCGCGCGCGCCACGCGCTCCGACACCTCGGCCAGCCACAGCTCGTAGACCGATGCAGCCGCCGAATCGACCGATACGCAGCCGTCCCACGCGGCGAGCAGCTCCAGGCCGAGTCGTCCTCGCTCGTCGGGGGGTGAGACGGCCAGCAACGACGGCTTGAGCTGTCGCCAGGCGACGCTGTGGAGATCGGCCTGCAGCGCGGCGCAGGCCGCCGCATCCCAATCGGTGCGGGATCCCAGCGCCTCCACGATCCGTGCCTGCCGGAAGCCCTCCATGAAGTCGGCGCCCAGGTACGGCCCGCTGCCGTCGTCCGGCGCGGGGCGGTTGTTGGCGCTGGCCACGAAGCCGGCGGGCGGATCGAGGGTCGAGGGCATCCGCTCGAACGGCACCAGCTCGTCCTCCCACCCGACGCGCGGCAGCCAGGCGGGGAGCGGCAGCGTTCCGTTGCCGCGTCGCCGGCGCGGCAGCTGCCCAACCAGCTGGTAGCCGACGTGCCCGTCGACATCGGCGTAGACGACGTTCAGTGCCGGGCCGGGCCACTCGGCGAACGGCGCGCGGAACGACTCGAAGTCGCGAGCCGTGACCGTGTCCAGGAAGCCACGGATCGGCAGGCCCTGCAGCCACACCGCCGAGAGCGAGACCACGGTCGGCGCTCCTTCGAGCAGCGGCGAGATGATCGGGCCGCGCGGGGTCACGACGACGCGCTCTACCACCGCCCGGCGCTCTCCCCGGACGCGGATGCGCTCCTCGCGGACCTCGCACGCCTGCCAGCCATCGGGCCCACGCACGCTGGCGCCGTCCTCGCCAACCTCCTCGATGAACAGGTCGGACTGGTCGGTGAGGCCGGCGGTGATGCCCCAGGCGGCGTGGCCGTTGAAGGCGCAGGGCAGCACCGGCGCCCCGACGAACGAGGCCCCGGACACCTCCCACTCCGGGCAACGCAGGTGGGCCAGGTACCACGGCGCCGGGAGGCGCGGGGCGAGGTGCGGGTCGTTGGCCAGGAGCGGGCGGCCGGAGGCGGTGCGCTCCCCCGAGATCGCCCAGTTGTTCGAGCCGCCGGCCGACGGGGCGGCGGCCGCGAACGCGGCCAGGTCGGCGGCTAGCCGATCGACCACCCGCCCGGCCGCAGCGGCAACCGGCACGCTGACCGGCAGCTCGTCCGGTGGGCGGGGCTCCAGCGCCAGCAGCGCGTCGGGTCCGTCGTCGGCCAGGATCTTGAGGCGCGCCAGCTCCGCGTCCCAGTTGGCCGACAGGGCGAAGGCCTGGAGGCCCGCAAAGGCCAGCACGTCCTCCGGCTCCCAGGCCGAGGGCGAGGCGCGCAGGAGCACGAACTCGTGCGGGCGGCGAGGCAGTCCAAGCCGCAGGCCGGCGTTGACACCGCCAACGTACCCCTCGACGGCCGCGCGCACGCGGGCGTCGAGCTGCGGAAGCTGGCGCCGAGCCACGAGTCCCAGGCCCATGCGACGCGACATGCGGTCGGCCTGCAGGCCGCCGGAGCCCACCAGCTCGGACAGGGTTCCGCGCCCGATGCGCAGCATCAGCTCCAGCTGGAAGGGCCGGTCCTGCGCGTGGCAGAAGCCCAGCCCGAACCACGCGTCGTCCGAAGAGGCGGCCTCGACGTGCGGGATGCCCCACGCGTCGCGGCGGACGGTCACCGGCCCGGAAAGACCAGGGACGTGGACACGGCCCCGTGTCCGGGGCAGGCGACGGCCGAGCAGGCGAAGGGGGAGTCTCACGCGGCGACCGTGGCATCGCCCGGGCGGGGCGTCAAGGTCCGGTTGGACCATCGGTTAGACTCGCCGCCGTGAGCCGAACCATCGAGCTGTTCGCCGGGCTGATCCTGCTCGGCATCGGGGTCGTGATCTTGCTGGGCGAGTGGATCAGGACCTGGGTCGCCGAGCTCGGCGTGGACGCCGACCTGTGGGACTGGTGGCCGCTGCTGCTCGTGCTGCTCTCCCTCTTCTTCCTGGGCCCGGCCCTGTTCGGGCGGCAGCATCGGCGCCTGCGCGCGGGCATGGTTCTGCCGGGGGCGGTGCTCGCCGGCGTCGGGGCGGCCATGACCTGGACATCGGTCAGCGACCGGTGGGAGGCCTGGTCGTACCTGTGGAGCGTCTTTCCCTTCACCCTGGGCCTGGGCATGTACGTCGCCGGATGGATCGCCGATGCCCCGGCCTTCAAGTGGATCGGCTCCGGCGTGGCGGCCGGCGGGGTGATCGCCTACCTGGCCTTCGCGACCGCCTTCGGCGGGGAGGCGTTCCGGGTGGTGGCCGCCCTGGGGATCATCGGCCTTGGCCTGGCCCTGACGGTGGGTGGCCTGGCCGAGCGGCTCAGCCGCCGGGTGCCGCTGATCTAGGGGCTGCCGGCTGGCATCCAGCGCTGGAACCAGGCCAGGATGCGCACCATGCGGTCGATGCGCCGATCCGGCCGGCCGTAGTTCTTCAGCTCGTGATGCTCCTCGGGGTAGAGGACGTACTCAACCTCGCGGCCGAGCACCTTCAGCGCGGTGAAGAGCTGCTCGTTGTCGGCCGGCGGGCAGATGCGGTCCTCCTCCGCCTGCAGGATCAGCAGCGGCGTCGTGATGCGGGCCACGTTGCTGAGGGGTGATGTGCTCCACAAGCGACGCATTCCCTCCTCGCTCAGCGGGTCGCCGAGACGGGCCCGGCGGTTGTAGTGCACCGCGAAGTAGGAGTTGCCCCAGGCCGAGACCTGGTTGGTGACGCCGTTCTCGCCGACGGCAGCCGCGAAGCGGTCGGTGACGCCGACCAGCCATTGGGTCAGGTAGCCGCCGTAGGAGAGCCCCATCACGCCGATCCGCTGCGGATCCACCGCGCGCGCGTCGACCAGCGCGTCCAGCACCGCCACGACGTCGGCGGCGTCCACCTCGCCCCACTTCCCGCCGAGGGCCCGGATCCAGGCCGAGCCGAACGAGGCCGACCCGCGGATGTTGGGCAGCACGCAGCGGTAGCCGTGGCCGGCGAGCATGATCGTGTCCAGGTTGCCTCCCGGCCCGTGCGCGCCGGTGGGCCCGCCGTGCAGGATCACCACCGCGGGCAGCGGGTCGTCGTCGCCCGCATCCGCCGGGGAGACGATCCAGGCCTGGATCGGGCCGCCCGGACCGTCGATCCAGTGTTCTTCCCAGCGCGGGGCGGGGAAGCGATCCTGCCAGGCCGATCCCTGTCTGGTCAGCGGCCGCAGGGATCCGCCCTCGATGGCGTGGACCTCGGCGGCGCGGCCGTCCGCTCCGGCAGTCACTGCCAGCCGCCCACCCGCGGCCGCCACGCCGGCGCTCACCACCTGGCCGCGGTCGACCAGGGGCACCGCCTCGCCCTCGAGGCTGACGCGGTAGGGCACGTTCCGGCCCTGGTCAGCCACGATGGTGAGCAGGCTCTCGCCGTCCAGCCAGACCGGGCCAGGGTCGTCCTCGGCCATCACCAGGTCGGCCCAGGCGGCCTGGTAGACGGGGCGGTCCAGCGCGGCGGTCAGGTTGCGCGGTGCGCCCCGTGGCAGGTCGGAGACGAAGAGCGCCTCCAGCGTCTCGTCGGGAGGGTCTCGGACGTCGGAGCCGATGCTGGCCAGGCGGGCGCCGTCGGGCGAGAGGCTTGGCCAGTCCGCGTCGCCGCGCGGCGAGGGCAGCTCCTCCGGCTCGCCACCGCCGGAGGGCACGCGGAATAGGCGCTGGCGCGGGTCGATGTTCCAGTCCGGCGTCACCGAGGCGGCGTAGACCAGCCATTTCCCGTCCGGCGACCATGACGGGTGTGCGGCGTCGAAGTCGCCCCGGGTCAGCTGCCGCGGCCGCGCCCCGGCGCGGGCGGCCACCGACCACAGGTGCGTCCGGCGCCCGAGCAGCCCGGACTCGTCGTCCCGGAAGTCGGTGCGGGTCATGCGGCGCGCCGTCGGCGCCCGGCCCTTGCGCTCCGGGCCGATGCGGAAGCGTTCCTCGCCGGCCGCGGCCAGGAACGCCACGCGCCGTCCGTCCGGACTCCAGCACGGCCGGGATGCCGCGTGCGCGAGGCGCGTCAGCTGCCACGGCTCGCCCGTTCGGCCGGCGTCATCCAGCTCCACGATCCAGATCTGCCCCTCCGCCTCGCCCTCCTTGGCGGGAGCCCGGGTGAAGGCGACTCGCCGTCCATCGGGCGAGAAGACTGGCGAGCCGTCGCGCACCTCGCCATCGGTCAGCCGCCGGGGCCGCCCGCCTTGCCAGGGGACGGCCCACAGGTGCGACACGTAGCGGCCGCGACGCACGCGGCGCAGGACGTAGACCACCCGCTCGCCGCCGGGCGAGAGGCAGAACGACTCGATCGCCAGCTGTGCGTTGACCAGCGCGCGGCCGGTGGGGAGGGAGGTCGGCATGCGGCCCGGAGTATGCCTGAGCCGCGGCCCGCCGCGCCCGGGAGGTGACCGACGGATCCCGTCACGACGGCGCGCCAGGGCACGGTATCCGGGCGCCCGCGCGGAATCGTTGACCGGATTCCGTGGGCTGTGCCATAGTCCGCCCGGTCGCCACGTGCCGCACCTGCCCGGCCGCAGCATGCCTCGCAGAACGGCTCAGCACTGGAGAGGTTCGATGCGCCAGGTCTCCCGAGCTCCCGGACTCGTATCGGTCACCATCGTTGGGCTCCTTCTCGCGGCGTGCGGTGCCAGCGGGACCCCCAGCCAGGCACCGGCCAGCGGTGCCGCCTCCGCCCCAGCCTCCGAGGGCGAGGCACCCACCGGCGGCACGGTCCGCATCGGTATCGGTGGATCACCTGACAGCCTGAACCCCGGCAACGGCCTCCTCACTGAGGCCTACACGCTCTACGAGCTCGTCTACG
>DASUSP010000074.1:0-7630 GCA_036375035.1 Candidatus Limnocylindria bacterium | reverse complement strand
CCGAGTCGGCGCGACGCTGGTGGGCATCGGCGCTGAGGTCGTCCAGCGCATTGTCGAACTCGGTGAGTCCCTGGCCGCTGGCACGGACCGGGTGCTCTCGGTATTGCTCGGCGAGGAACTCGCCGGCCAGCGCAGCGAAGGTTGAGGGCACGGAGCTTCTGGTTACCTCGTGTGGGCAGTCGGAGGCACTGCCAAGTCTAGACCGGTGGCCAGTCTGCCATCTGCCTGTTGCCGCCGAATCCCACCCGGATGGGCTACCGGCAATGGGTCGCGCGGCATGGTGCCGGGCCGCACCGTCAGCGCGAAGACGGGACCAGCCGGCCGAATCGGTCGGGGTTCGCGCGGGCGGCGACCTGGAGCGCGTTCAGCGCCGCCCCTTTGCGCAGGTTGTCCGACGAGAGGAAGAGGGCGAGGCCGCGGGGGCGACCGGGGATGGCGCGCAGCCGGCCGACCAGCACCGGGTCGCGGCCCGCCACGTCGAGCGGCATGGGATGGCGATCCGACCCGGACGCGTCCCGGTACTCAACGCCGGGCGCCTCCGCCAGGGCCTCTGCCACCTCGCCCAGCGTCACCTCTCGCCGGGTCCGGACGTGCAGAACCACCGAGTGGCCGGTGTGCACCGGCACGCGCACGGTGGTGGCCGAGACGTCCAGCTCGGGCAGGCCCAGGATCTTGCGCAGCTCGGCCATTACCTTGCGTTCCTCGCCGGTCCAGCCGTCGTCGTCGAGGGTGTCGATCTGCGGCACCACGTTGTCGGCTATGCGCCCGTGGAACGGAGAAGCGTCCGCCCGGTCGGTGCCGCCTGCGGCGCGTTCCGCCTCGAAGGCGTCGAGGCCGGCGCGGCCCGCGCCGCTCACCGCCTGGTACGAGGCCAGGTCCACGGCCTCCAGCCCGGCCAGGTCCCGGATCGGGGCCAGTGCCACCACCGCGGCGGCTGTGGTGCAGTTCGGGTTCGCGACCAGGTTGCCGCGGTAGCTGTCCAGCACCGTACCGTTTGCCTCGGGCACGATCAGCGGCACGTCGGGATCCAGGCGGAAGGCGCTGGAGTTGTCGATGATCAGGGGGACGACGCGTCCCGGGCCCGCGACGATCTCGCGCGAGATCGGCCCGTCGGTGGCCAGGAACAGCACGTCGAGCTCCGCGGCCATGGCCTCGTCCAGGACGCGGACGGGCAGTGTGGATCCGCCATAGGCAACGGATCCCGCATCGGTCCCGAAGGCGCGAAGCGAGCCGGCCGGCAGGCCGGCATCGGCCAGGATGGAGAGGAAGACGCCTCCCACCACGCCTCGGGCGCCCGCCACGCCGACGGTCGGCCAGGCCGCCGCGCTCATGCCTCCGCCTCGAACATGACGGGCACCTCGCCGGCCACCAGGCGCCCGAGGTCGGCGTACACGGCGCCGGCCGTGACAGCTCCGCCGGCCCCCGGGCCGGAGATCCGGAAGCGCGCCCCGCCGCCCATCTCCACCTCCAGGATGCTCTCGACGCCGGAGGCGGCGGCCATCGGGTCGTTCGCCTGCAGCTCCATCGGTCCCACGCGCATGCCATCCTCGTCGGCCGATGCCACCAGGCGCACCGTCGCGCCGGGCCCCGGCCGGATGCCGACGATACCGCGCGTGTCCACCTCCGCCCCCGGGCGCCATCGGCCCCAGGCCACCGAAGCCAGGATGGCCAGCTTCTGCGCCGCGTCGCGGCCGGTGACGTCGAAGGTCGGGTCGGCCTCGGCGTATCCGGCTTGCTGGGCCTCGGCCAGCGCCTGTTCGTAGGTGCGCCCCTCCCCCATGGCCGACAGGATGAAGGTGGTGGTGGCGTTCAGGAGGCCGCGCAGCCGCGCGATCCGGCCGGTGGCCGCCAGGTGCGCCACCGCCTCGATCATCGGAACCCCGCCGCCGACGCTGGCCGACCCGAGCAGCGCGGTGCCGTTCCGCCGCGCCAGCGCTGCCAGCTCGCCACCGTGGGTCGCCAGCAGAACCTTGTTGGCGGTCACGTAGGCCCGGCGGCGCCCCAGCGTCGCGCGCGCCCACGCCAGCGGGCCGTCCAGCCCACCGGCCAGCTCCACCACCGCGTTCAGGTCCTCGGATGCCACCAGGTCTTCCGCGGGACCGATGTCCACGCCCCGCGGCAACGCGCTCGCCCGATCGCGGGCGGCGTCTCGCACGGCCACGCGTGCCAGCTCGATCGGCAGCGCGCCGTCCCGCAGCAGCTCGCCCAGCGCGCTGCCGACCGTCCCCCAGCCGATCAGCCCGATGCGCAGCGGCCCTCTGTCCATGGCCGCCGAGTCTACCGATCTATCGGGTCGGATTCCGCCGGAAGGCTCTGAGAGGCACGATTTGGCTGGTCTATCAGTCCACCGTGAGCGTGAGGCGTGTCCCGGGGCACCGCTCACGCGTGCTGCGTACCGATAAATGGCTGAGATCGTGCCCGGTTCGGGCTTCGCGCCATGACCGTGCCGGTCTATCGGTGAGGGCCAGGCCCACGGAGCATCCCCGCCGGCGTGACCGCTACACTTCCCTCGATGGGAGCCACCGAGACGGTCGACCTCTTCCTCGAGCTGATCAACGCCGACGATCGGGACCGGGCCGTGAACCTGTTCGCCGAGCATGCGGTGATGGGGATATCGGTCCCGGGCTCCGACGAGCGGACCAACCTGCGCGGGCGCGACAAGGTCGGTGGCTGGTTCGTGCGGGCCGGCGACGGCTTCCGGATGTACGCCAACGACGGGCGCTCGATGGGCGCCAGCTACATCGCGGACGTGACCGTCATGCGCCCCGGCGCGCCGTCGATGCGGGTGGAGGCCAACTTCCGCGTGGAGAACGGCGAGATCGTCAGCCTCTTCCTGCAGCCGATCTGACGCCGCCCCGGCGCGGATCAGCCGCCGCGCCCATTACCGCCACCGTTGCCCCGGCCCGGGCCCCCACCGTTCCCGTTCCCGTTGTTTCCGTTGCCGCCATTCCCGTTGCCGTTCCCGTTGTTCCCGCGACCCGATCCGTCGTCGTCGTCCCCCTCCAGGCAGTCGGTCACCAGCTCGTCGACCCAGGCTTCGGCCGCGTCGCGTGACATCTCCTCCAGCCGCTCGGTATCCACCGGCTCGCCGCAGGCATCCAGGTGCGCGGCGGCGAGGGCGGTGACCCAGTCGCGCGTCGGCGCGGCGGACGCTGGCGCGTCGGCCGCCTCGCGCGGCGGTCCGGCGAGGAGCGCCACGGCAAGTACAAGTACGGCCGCCAGAGCCGCCAGGCCGATCCCCACCGGGACCGGCAGCCGACCTGGACGCGACGTGGACCTGGCCAGTGCCGGGGACTGTGATGGCATGGCAACGGGCGGGCGGGAGCCACCGACCACGGCTGACACCGGCTGAGGCATGAGCTGGGTCACGGTCGTGGCGTCCAGGCCGTCCCCGCTCCAGGTGCGCAGCGAGTCGGCCACGGCGCCGGCGTGGATCGGCCGATCCTCGACGCGGTGAGCCAGGCAGGCGGCGACGAGCGAGGCAAGGGCGGGATCCACGTTCGCCGGAAGCGCCGGCGGGCCGGTATGCTGCTGCCGGGCGATGGCCAGCGGAGTCGCGCCGTCGAACGGAACCCGCCCGGTGACGGCCTGGTGCAGGACCACGCCCAAGGACCACAGGTCGGAGCGCGGCCCCGCCGGACTGCCGGCCATCTGCTCCGGCGACATGTAGCGCGGCGTGCCCAGCGTGGTGCCGGTCTGGGTGAGCGACTGGGTCCCCGGGGCAAGGCTCTGCGCGATCCCGAAGTCGATCAGGCGCACGCGGCCGTCTCGCTCCAGCAGGATGTTCCCCGGCTTCACGTCGCGATGCACGATGCCGTTGCGGTGCGCCAGGTAGAGGGCATCGGCCACCTCCGCGCCGATCCGCGCCGCCTCCCGGGCGGGCAGCGGGCCGCGGCGGGCCAGTCGGGCGGCCAGCGACTCTCCCTTGACGAGCTCCATGACCAGGGCCGGGGCCTCGGCATCCGCGTCGACGTCGTAGACCGCGGCGATCCCCGGATGGCTCAGCCTGGCGGCGGCCCGCGCCTCCGCCTCCAGGCGCCGTCGCGAGCGCTCGTCGGGGAGCAGGTGCGGATGGAGCAGCTTCACGGCCACCTCGCGGCCGAGCTGCTGGTCGCGGGCACGGTGGACCCGGGCCGTACCCCCGACCGCGATCTCGTCGAGCAGCCGGTATCGGCCCAGCACCAGCCGAGGTTCCGAGCGCTTCACGAGAGATACCCGTCTGCAGGTTCCGTGCTAGCGTCAGGCTTACCGTTCGGCAACAGGTCCTGTCACCCGGCGTGGTCAGCGCATCCGCCCTGAACCCTCATCGTCCCGGGGCGCCGGGCCGTCAGCCGCCGTTCGCCACGTCTCCAGCGCCTCGCTGATCCGATCGGCCTCCATTTCGGCGGTTTCGACCAGCCGTTCGACGGATTCACGGTCCGGCGCGGTGACAAAGTGCATCCACGTCTGGTCCGCGGGAATCAACACGGAGCGGACGTACCGGATCTGCTGGCCCTCGCGCCGCATCCGGGCCGCGGCGGCGCGAAGCCGCCGCAGGCCCGGAAGCAGGTCGTCGCGCGCGGTGGAGGCGACGTACCGCTCAACCAGGTACGTACCCACCACGAACGCTCAGCTCGTCGCCGGGAAGATGCGGATCAGGCCGGTGAACCGCAGCGTCGCGGGGTCGATCAGTTGTCCTTCCTCGTGCACCTGCGCGCCGAGATAGTCGCCGGAGATCACCGTCCCGTTCATCACGACCCGGCCGGTCTCCGTATGAAGCGTCCCCGAAAGGCGAGCCGTGAAGCTGGCGCTTCCGTCCACGATCCAGTCGAACTCGACGTGCCAGATCGGTCCTGTGGCGTCAAGCGCCAGGAGCTGGGTCGTCAGATCGCCGCTGATGTCACCCGACACGGTGCCGCTCCACGTGGAGGTGGCCGGGTTGGAGATCGACTTGTCGAAGCTGAGGCTGACCGGTGCGCTGCTGGCGACCGCTGCTGTCGTGGACGCCACCGTCAGCCCGGTGACGAGCGCCAGGACGACCATGAACCGATGTGTCCGCATGGGGAACCTCCTGCGTGATGCCGATATGGCATGACGCTAGGCCGCGCTCGCCGCCTCGATAAGTGGGGGAATCCACAGAGTTTGGCTTGACAGTCGGCAGAGGTCCGGCCGCTAGGAGAGGTTCGGGCTCCGGGCGAGGTGGCGGGCCAGCTCGGTTCGCGACCGCAGCTTGAGCTTCTGGTAGATCCGCGACAGGTTGGCCTCCACGGTCCGCTCGGTGACGAAAAGTGCTGCCGCCACCTCGCGGTTCGTGTGGCCCGCTGCCACGAGGCGTGCGACCTGCAGCTCGGTCGCGCTCAGCGTCGCACCGGCCGGTTGGCGGCCCGCGATCCTGGCTGCTTCTTTCTGTACCCGCCGGCGCCAGAGATCGGCCGCCGCCGCGCTGAATGTGTCCTCGGCCTCCGCGAGCACAGCGCGTGCTTCGCGGCGGCGCTTCACGCGCCGAAGCAACGTCCCGAGCGCGAGCAGGGTACGCGCACGCTCGAGCGGGTTTCCCTGCAGGTCGTGCATCGGGAGCGCACCGCGCAACAGGCCCTCCGCCTCATCCAGCTGCCCGTCTGCCGCGGCAACGAGACCCGCGCAGCGCGTCGCGGTGGCGAGAGCCCAGGGGCAGCCGAACTCGTCAGCGAGAGCTGTGAACTGCTCCAGGAGCGCACGCGCCTCATCGAGGTCGCCCGTACGCGCCAGCGCCTCGATGGCGTTCGGCCAGACGGGAAACACGCTCGGCTCGCGAACTCCGCGTCGAAGCAGGTCACGCGGGAGATCACGCAGGACATCCCGAGCCGCCTCTTGGCGCCCGAGCGATAGGTCAAGGATGCCCAGGACAGCGCGATTCTGGGTCTCCATCACCCAGTCGCCACCGTCACGTGCGACGCGTACCCCCTCTTCCGCCCTCGCTCGCGCGCGATCCGCGCGACCCAGCCAGGCGTCCGCGAGCGCAGCCGTGAAGAGCGGGGCGCCGCGCTGGACGTCGACGCCAGTGCCCTCAGCCAGCTCGAGCGCATCGTTCGCCGCCAGGTCCGCAGCGGCCAGGTCTCCGGCACGCACCTCCAGCTCGGCGAGGTGAAAGCTGCAGCCGCCCACGCTGCCGTCGTCGCCAAGGGCGCGTGCCTCTTCGAGCACGTCCCTCATCAGCCCGCGGGCGACGTCGAGGTCGTCGACGTACATCCGTCTCAGGGCCAGCACCAGCACGGGATTGTCGAGGTAAGGCAAGAACATGCCCCCTCGGCGCGCAGCCTCGATCGCACCCTCCAGCAGCCCGGAGGTCACCTGACCGGTCCAGGTCTCGATGGCTGCAATGGTCGTCGCCGTCGCCACCCCGCGAGCCGAGCCAGCCGTCGGTGCCTCGGCCAGGGCCGACACCGCACCACGTCCCACGGCGATCGCCTCGGACACGTCGCCGGCACTGAAGAGAACGGCTGCCTCCTGGGAAAGGAGGTAGGCGCGAAGGTCCGCCGTGATCTCCGGACGCGCAGCGGCGCGTCGCACCAGGTCGAGGGCCTCAGTCACGCTGCGTGCCATCGAGGCCAGGGCGCACTCGGCCCTCGCCCCGATGATCTCGGGGACGGGGGACGCCAGGAGCCGCTCGAGCAGAGGCCGGGCCCGATCCAGCCAGCCGGCCGTCAGGTAGGCCTCCGCAGCGCGGAGGCCTCGCTCGGCTGCCGTGGTCGCACTGGCGAGCGGGGTGCGACTGAGAGCGAGCTCGAGGAGCTCCCCTCCGGCAGCCGGAGCGCCACGGCTCAGCTCCCGCTCCGCCGCCTCGTCCAGCGTGGATGCCACATCCGCATCCGGTCCCTCCGTTGCCGCGGCGCGGTGACGAGCCCGCTCGACCGGATCGGCGGCCGACTCGATCAGCCGAGCATGGAGGCCGCGCCGCTGCTCCGGTGAGATGGATCCGTAGACCGCCGATGCCAGGAGCGGATGCGAGAAGGTGATTCGGTCGTGGCCGGCCTCGATCAGTCCTGCCTCCCGCGCCACGGCCAGGTGCGAGCTGACGTCGAGGTCAGGCAGTGCGGCCGCCAGGCGATCGGGGGTCGGCGCTCGCATCGCGCTGGCTGCCTCGAGCACACGGAGCACGTCGTCCTTCTCCCGCTGGATCCGTTCCAGGAGGGCAGCCTCGAGCGAGCCTGGCAGGCGGACGAACCGATCGCCGGTCGCCGGTGCATCCTCCCCAAGGGCACGCGCCAGCTCGAGGATGTAGTAGGGATTTCCCTGCGCGGCCTCGTGAATCCGCGCCAGCGCCGGACGCGGCAACGTCACTCCCAGCCGCTCCTTGACGAGCCGATGCACGGCGCCAAACGGCAAAGGGGGCAACGCCAACCGCATGACCTTCTCGGGTTCCAATCCGTCCAGCAGCGCATCGCCGTCGTCGCCGCCGGCCTTCGCTTGCCCCGGCTCGGGGTCTCGAACGGTGAGCAGCACGGCGATCGGCAAGCGACGTAGGCGCATTCTGCGCAGGCCGAACGCGAGCACGGCCGCAGTGGCCTGATCGAGCCACTGTCGATCGTCCAGGCCCACCATCACCGGCCGGTTCCCGGCCTGGGAGCCGAGGAGGTCGGCGACCGCGAGCCCAATGGCCCGCTGATCCGGC
>DASUSP010000073.1:0-7281 GCA_036375035.1 Candidatus Limnocylindria bacterium | reverse complement strand
GCGATGCAGCGGAACGCTCCGCGGCTGGTCGACTCGCGGCGACCCTTCGAGCCGCCGATGGCCTGCGGCTTCCCGGTGACCGATGCGGCCACGGTGTAGCCGTGCTGCATGCTGAAGGTGTCCATCATCCAGGCCATGGTCTGGGAGCCGGTGTTGACGTCCGGCATCGGGATGTCGCGATCGGGACCCATCATCACCGCGATCTCGGTCGCGTAGCGCCGGGTCAGCCCCTCCCGCTCGGCATCGGACAGTGGCTTGGGGTCCACCACCACGCCGCCCATCGCCCCGCCGTACGGGATCTGGACCAGCGCCGCCTTCCAGGTGTTGACCATGGCCAGCGCGCGGACCAGGTTCAGGGTCAGGTCCGCCGTGTAGCGCACGCCCCCGGTCGCGGGCCCCCGGTTCAGGTTGTGGTGGACGCGGTAGCCGGTGTAGACGCGCACCGTGCCGTCGTCGTGGTGGACCGGGAAATGGACGATCAGCTCCCGCTTCGGCTCGCGCAGCACCTCGTGCATGGCCTGGTCGAGCTGGAGGCGATCGGCGGCCGCGTCGAGCGCCGCCTGCGCCTCCTGCCACACGTCGTGGTCCAGCTGTTCGGGCGCGGCCATCCGTCCTCCGTCTGCGGCCGCGCTCTCCGCGGCGGGCGACGAGCATACCGTCGCCGTGGTGCCCCGGACAAGGATTTGGTGGCACACTTGGCGCGCTCATTCAGCCCGGGCTCCGGCGGATCGCCCTGCAACCGACCGGCGCCCACGACCACATCCGGAGGCGTCCCATGGCTCCCCGCGTCATGACCGTGAGTGGACCGATCCCGCCCGAGCGCGTCGGCTTCACCCTCCCCCACGAGCACACCGGCATCCACCTCTGGTACGTCCCGGACCGATGGGACTACTGGGAGCTGACACCCGACGAGCTGGCAATCGCCGACGAGCTGCGCGACTTCCGCCGTCGCGGCGGCTCGACCCTGGTCGACCTGACGCTCCCCGGCGTGGGCCGCGATCCGGAGCGCCTGCGGCGCCTGGCGACGGGCACCGGCGTGCAGATCGTCATGGGAGCCGGGTGGTATCGCCAGTCCTACTACCCGGCCGAGGCGTTGATCGACCGGCGCAGCGTGGACGACCTGGCCGACGAGCTGATCCGCGAGTTCACCGATGGCGTGGCCGGCACTGGCGTCCACCCTGGCATCCTGGGCGAGATCGGCACCGACAAGCCGTGGTTGACGGCGCAGGAGGAGCGCGTGCATCGGGCCGTGGCGCGCGCCGCGAAGGCGACCGGCATGGCGATCAGCACCCACGCGGTGATGTCGCCGATCGGCCTGGCGCAGCTGCGCATCTTCGAGGAGGAGGGCGTGGATCCGGCGCGGGTGGTCATCGGGCATTCCGACTCGTATCCCGTGCTGGACCATTACCTGGCCATCCTGGACCGCGGCGCCAACCTGGCGTTCGACTTCCTCGGTCAGCGCTTCCTGACCGAGGAGGCCGAGGAGCCGCGGCTGGTGCAGTTGATCGTGGAGCTCCTGGAGCGAGGCTACGCCCCGCAGCTGCTGCTCAGCCAGGACGTGTGCCACAACAAGCAGCTGAAGATCAACGGCGGCTTCGGGTTCACCTACCTGCAGCAGCACTTCCTGCCGACGCTGCGCACCGCGGCGGTGGGGGAGGGCGAGATCGCGCAGATGACGCTCGACAACCCGCGCCGCATCCTGACCATCGCGTAAGCCGCCGTGCCCGCCGCGAAGGGCCCGCACCGCGATCCGGTCGCCGACCTGCGGCGCATAGTCTTCCTGCTGGAGGCGGCCAACGAGCCGTCGTACCGGGTCCGCGCCTTCCGCAACGCGTCAAGGACCCTGGCGAACATGGCGCCCGGCGAGCTGGAGGCGCTCGCCTCGCGTGGTGGACTGCGGGAGCTCGCGGGCGTTGGCGAGGTGCTGGAGCGCACCATCGCCGAGTCGCTGCGGGGCGAGGAGCCGGTCTACCTGCGTCGCCTGGAGGCGACCGGCGGTCGCATGGTGGCCGAGCTCGGTGCGGAGCTGTGCGGCGCGCTGCGTGGCGACTGCCACGTGCATTCCGACTGGTCGGACGGCGGCGCCACCATCCGCGAGATGGCCGGGGCGGCGCGCGAGCTGGGGCGCGAATACGTCGTCCTCTCTGACCACTCGCCCAGCCTGACGATCGCCAACGGCCTCAGCGCCGAGCGCCTGGAGCGGCAGCTGAACGAGGTGGCGACGCTGAACGCCGAGCTGGCGCCATTCCGGATCCTGACCGGGATCGAGGTCGACATCCTGCCGGACGGCAGCCTGGACCAGTCGCCGGAGCTCCTCTCCCGCCTGGACGTGGTGATCGGCAGCGTCCATTCCGAGCTGCGGATGGAGTCGCGGCTCATGACGCGGCGGATGGTCACTGCCCTGGCCGATCCCAACCTGGACATCCTGGGCCACTGCACCGGGCGGATGCGGACGCGGCGCCGCAACCGGCCCGAGTCGACCTTCGACGCCGAGATCGTGTTCGCCGCGGCCGCGCGCTTCGACAAGGCGATCGAGGTCAACTCGCGCCCCGAGCGCCTGGACCCGCCGAAGCGCCTCCTGCGGCTGGCCCTGGAGTCCGGGTGCCGGTTCGCCATCGACTCCGACGCCCACTACCCCGGCCAGCTGGCCTGGCTGCCGTACGGCTGCGATCGGGCGGCGGCATGCGGCGTGCAGATCGGCTCGATCGTCAACGCCATGGGCGCCGATGAGCTGCTCGCCTGGGCCGCCGCGCACGGGGCCTGAGGACCCATCGGTCATACTGGTCCTACCCACATGAAGACGAGGAGACACGCATGTCCGTCGCACGCGTCACCGAGCTCAGCTGCACTTCCACCGAGTCCTTCGAGGACGCCATCCGCCAGGGCATCGATCGTGCCGGCAAGACGCTCCGCCAGGTGCGCAGCGCCTGGGTCAAGGAGCAGCGCGTCAACGTCGGCCGGGACGGGGGCCTCGAGTTCCAGGCCAACATCCTGGTCACCTTCGTCCTCGAGGACTGACGCCGAATCGCCCTACCAGGGCGGAGCCAGGGCCTCCATCGTCGAGCGATCGGCATGGAGGCCCGCGGCCGTGAGGGGGATCAGCGCCACGTGGTCCGCGCCGGCCTCCAGCATGCCGCGCAGACGGGACCGGACCGATGCGGCATCTCCCCAGGCCACCAGTTCGTCCACCAGCCGATCGGACCCCGGCTTGGCCAGGTCAGCCTCGTCGAAGCCGGACTCGAGCAGGTTGGCCCGGTAGTTCGGCAGCCCCAGGTATCGGTCCAGGTACCGATGCGCCGCGGAGCGCGCCGCGGCGGGATCGGTCTCCACCCGGCAGGCCAGGCTGACGATGAGCGTTGGCCGGGGGCGCCCCGCCTCCGCCGCCGCCGCGTCGAGCAGCTCGCGGGCGCGCGGCACGTAGCCGGCCGGGACCAGGTAGGGGAAGGCGCCGTCCGCTCGTTCCGCGGCCAGGCGAAGCATGCGGTTGCGCAGCGCGGCCAGCACCACCGGCGGAGGGCCGTGCGGGGTCGGGCCGCGGTAGGCGGCATCAGCGTAGGCGGACAGGTACGCGCGCATGGCGCTCAGCGGCGGCGCGTAGTCGTGGCCGCGCACTTCCGCCACCGTGTCGCGGTGGCTGGCGCCCAGGCCCAGCACCATGCGGCCGCCAGACAGTTCGTGGACGGTGGACGCGCCGGCGCGCATGGCCACCGCGTCACGGCCGTAGATCACGGCAATCCCCACGCCCAGGCGGATGCGTCGGGTGACACTGGCCACGCCGGCCAGCAGGGCGAAGGGGTCGCGGCCGGCGGTCTCCTGCGTCCAGAACGCGTCGTAGCCAGCGGCCTCGGCCTCGCGCGCGAAGGCCAGGACCTCGTCCCGGGAGAGCCGGTCGAAGTTGGACCAGACTCCAGCCGGCCCGATCTCGACCGCCACGCTGCCGGTTCCGGCTACGCGCTCTCGGCCAGCGCGATGCGCCCGCCTTCGCGCCGGAAGCGAGCGCGGTAAGCCGGGTTGGAGACGCGGCTGCTCACGGTGGTGGCGTCGAGTGGCCGCGAGGAGCGGGGAGCGCTGTAGCGACCCCGCTCGATGACGGCCGTGGCGATCTCGGCGGCGGTCAGCGGCCCGCGCTCGCCGATGATGGCGGCGATCTCTTCGTGGAGCGGCACACGCGGCGTTGCGGGCTCCTCGCCAGGGGCAGGCTCGGCCGCCGGGGCCTTTCTCGGGCGGCCGGGACGCCGCTTCGGCGGAGCCTCGGAGGCCGCCTCCACCTCCGTCTGCGCTTCCGCCGCCGGCGCCGGCGGGGCGGCATTGCCGCTCAGCTCATTGAGGCGCCGCGCCAGGTCATCGACTCGCCGGCTGAGCTCGGCCAGCGCTGCGGGCGCGGCCGCGGCGGCCACCGACTTGCCGGCGCGAGCGGCGTCCAACCGTTCCTCGACCCAGGAGGTGACCAGCTCGCCGGGGCGCACCCCCGCCTCGGCGGCGAGCAGCTTCAGGGCGGACAGGCGCCGCGGGTCGAGGCGGATCGACATGCCACCCTCGTCATCGCGCGGCCGGAATCCGCCGCCACGCGGCCGGTCGGCCCCGAAGTCGGGGCGGTCACGTGGCGGGCGATCGCCGCCATTGGCGGGACGGTCACGCGGCGGGCGATCGGCCCCGTAGGCTGGGCGGTCACGTGGCGGGCGATCGCCGCCGTAGCCGCCGCGGTCGCGCGGTCCTCGGTCCGGCCGGCCCCCGCCGGGACGTCCGCCTCCGCGGCGGTCGGGTCGTCGTTCATAGGACATCGTGCACCCACGATAGACGCTGCGGCGCACGGGCGCCACAGCCGCCACGGCTAGAAGGAGCTGCCGCCGCCCCCGCCGCCCCCGCTGCCGCCGCCTCCGAACCCGCCGCCCGAGCCCGAGGAGCTCGACGGCGGCGACGATCCGACGCTGCCCAGGGCGCTGAACATGCCGCCGATGTCCGGCGTGCCGGACGACGAGAAGAGCCCGGCCATGCCGGCTCCCGCCATGGTCGGGGAGCTGCTGCCGAAGCTGGAGGTCGACGAGGAGCCGAGCCAGGCGGGGTAGTAGCGGGTCGTTGGATCGGCCTGGGCATCTGCCAACCCGCGCTCCAGCACTTCCGCCACCTCGCGGTGCAGCCCCAAAGCGATGCCCCACACCACCGCCTTGTCGGGCGTGTCGGCCAGGACGCGCACCTCCGGCTGCGCCACGACCTCGTTCATGTTGCGCGACTGCTCCAGGGTCTTCCGCAGCGTGCGCCGGTACGCCTTCAGCATGGCGTCCAGGTAGGCGCCCTTCGGCGTGCGCTGCGACATGGCGTTGCCGAGGGCCACGGTGCCGATGCCGCCGATCCCCAGCGCGGCGCCGAGAAGCGTGAGCCCGCTCATCGGCAGCGTGTAGCCCAGCCACACCAGCCCGACGCCGACCACGATCTCCACGACGCCGATGATCACCCAGCTGGTGATGATTGGTGTGGGGCGCCGGGTGAGCCAGCCGAGCCGGACGGCCTCGCTCTCCAGCCGCTCCTTCACCGGCGAAACCGCCTCGTTCAGGCTCCACAGCCGCTCGCGGCTGAGCTCGTTGCCGACTGCCTTCGCGGCGATGGCCAGGTACGTCTCGCGCTGCGGGGCCGGGAGCTGCTTGGAGTGCGCCTGGCTGGCGGGCAGGATCTCGATCGCCGGGTCGACCAGCGGATCGGGATCGTCGTCGCTCTTGACCTTCTTGACCTGGTCCAGGTTGCGGAACGAGATGAGCCCTCGCCCCGCCAGGTCGACCAGGGTGGTGTTGATGCTGTGCTGGGTCGCCCGGCCCTTGCTCAGCACCGTCGCGAGCGGCGGCGTCATGTCCGCCGGCGGACCGGCCATCAGCACCGATGGAGAGTCGACGAGCTCCGGGTCGTCGCCGTAGCGGCGCCAGGCCACGTACACCAGGCCGAGCGTGGCGAACAGGGCGAACAGGCCTCCGGGGATGCCCACGATGGCGTTGATAATGCGAAACGCCTCCAGGCGCCCGGTGGCGGCCTCGGTCACCGAGCGGTCGATGACGTCCATGGCCGCCAGCAGGCCGCCGTCCAGGGATCCCTGCTGGATGGCCGGGATGATCACCTCGTCGCGCAGCGGCTGCTGCGCGCTCTCGGGCAGATAGGCGTTGTGGAACCCGGCGCCGGCCCAGGTGTTCAGCTCGCCGTGCTGGTAGGCGCTGTCGTTGAAGGTGAGCAGGATCACGAAGCCGTCGTCGTAACCGGCGCGGCCGATGCCCCACTGGTCCATCAGCCGCCGCGCGTCGGTCGCGTTGGCATCGGGGGTGATGGATGGGTCGTGGCGCACGTAGATCGCGACCTCGGCCCCGGAGCGATTCTCGATCTCGTCGATCTGCGCCTCGAGGAGCGCCTCGATCTCGTCCGAGACCGCCCCGGCCGGGTCGTAGACGGCGCGGTCCGTGACCGGGTCGGGGAAGGGCTCGCGGCCGCTGCCGGCGAAGAGGGCGAGCACGTTCGGCCCCACCAGCACCAGCAGCGCGAAGATGCCCGCCGCGACAAACGTGCCAATCCCGCGTACCATGCCTGCAGCATAGATGCCCTCGGCCGGCTCACGCAGCCGGCAATCGGCACGGTCATTGCATGATCGGCCGTCGGGGGGACGAGCGAAGCGACGCGGCACCCGCGGGGTGCCGCATCTGCTGACCCAATCCGAGCCAGGCGCGTCCGAGCCCTGGCGATCGCTTCGCTCGCGGAATACGCATTGGAGCCGATTCATTGTCCGAACGCGCCGTGGCGCTGTGCGCCGCGCTGATCGTCGGCCTGCTCCCCGTGGCCCTGGTGGCCGCGGCGACGGCCGAGACCGTCGAGCAGGCAGGTGGCAGCACCACCAGCCTGTCGATGTCCACCGCAACCCTCGAGGCGACGGAGATGGCCGTGCTGGGCGACCGCTCAGAGGAGCCGGCCCTGACCGACATGCCGCCGCTGCCGAGCTTCGAACCCTCGCCAACACCCGCGCCGGTCATGGCGGCGCCCGCGACCCGCACCCCGGTGGCCACGCCACCACCACCGCCGCCCGCGCCGGTGGTGGCCGGCATCGCCAGCAACTATCCCGGCACCGCCGGCTTCGCCGGCCAGGCGACGGTCGCCCTTCCCGGAGCGATGGGCGGGCGCTACACCGGCGCGGTGCAGGGATACGTGACCGTCTGCGCCGACCGCTGCGTGCGGCTGCCGGTCGTCGACTGGTGCCAGTGCTACTGGGGCACCGCGGACCAGCGGGTGGCCGACATCTCGCACGCGGCCTGG
>DASUSP010000072.1:0-2580 GCA_036375035.1 Candidatus Limnocylindria bacterium | reverse complement strand
CCACCGGCTCGGCGTTGCGTTCCGCGCCGACGATGCGCCCCGACCCCATGTGCACGACGCGGTCGGCCATGGTGGCGATGGCGGCGTTGTGCGTGACGAGCACGACGGTTCGCCCGCCGTCCACAGCCATGCGCAGGAGAGCCAGCACCTGTCGCCCCATCTTGAGGTCGAGCGAGCCGGTCGGCTCGTCGGCCAGGAGCAGCGGCGGCTCCTTCACGACCGCGCGCGCCACGGCAACCCGCTGCTGCTGCCCGCCGGAGAGTGCCCCGGGGAAGTGGTCCATCCGGTTTCCGAGACCCACCGCGTCCAGCGCGTTCTCGCTTCGCCCCGCGGCATCGCCGTCGCCGAGCTCGGCGATGAGCTGGACGTTCTCGAGCGCCGTGAGCGTCGGGACCAGGTTGAAGAACTGGAAGACGAAGCCCACCGTCTCCCGCCGGTACGCGGTCAGCTCCGCCGGCGACAGGCCGGCCAGGCTGCGGCCGGCGACGACGAGCTCCCCCTCGCTCGCCGGCTCGATACCGCCGACGACGTTCAACAGCGTGGTCTTGCCGGAGCCGCTCGGTCCCAGGACCACGACCAGCTCGCCGGCGCCGATGTCGAGGCTGACGTCCTTCAGCGCATCGACCGCGAGCTCGCCGCTCCCGTACCGCTTCGACACGTGTTCGAGGTGGATCATGCTTCCTCCCTGCCGGGCGTGAGGAGGGACCGGATGGCGCCCTCCGCTCGCGCAACGTCAATGTCCCGGTCAATCAGCAGGTGCAGGCCAAGCCCATCGAAGACGGCGCCCAGCAGGATTGCCGTTCCCGCGGGGTCGAGCCGGCGCGAGACCTCGCCGCGCTCCTGTGCGGCGGCCACCCCCGCTGCCAGCTGGTCCCGAAGCTCCGCCAGCAGCTCGCCCATCACCTGCTGCAGCTCGGTGTCACGCGGGGCGCGGGAGATCGCCTCCATCGAGAAGCGCACGACTGGATCGGCGGTGTCCAGCGCCGCCAGCTGGCGCAGCAGCGCCACGCAGCCGTTCACGAAGCTCGGCGCCTCGCGGAGCGAGGCGACCGGGCTGGCGAACTCCTCGCGCAGCACGAGCTCGACGGCATCGCTCAGCAGCCGTTCCTTGGAGCCGAAGTGGTAGTTGATGAGCGCCTGCTGTGCGCCGGCCCGCTCGGCGATCTGCCGCGTCGTGACCGCGTTCCAACCGTGATCCGCAACGAGCTCCACGGTCGCTCGCAGCAGGCGACGTCGTGTCTCTTCCCCGCGCCGACTGCTGCCCGACCTGCCTTGAACCTGCGATTTAGTCACTCGAACAAGTATGACCGGCGCGAACGGTCCGCGTCCACCCGGCCCGATGCCCGGGATGCTGTGATAGGGTTGCTCCCGCGTCCGTTCGCCGGACCGCGCAGCGACGAACATGCGCGCCGCGCCCTGTCGTGCCACGGGACGGCGCACCGGAATCCCGGAGGCAACTTGGGACTCTTCGACGGCCTGCTCGGCCTCCTCAGCCACGACGTCGGCATCGATCTGGGAACCGCCAACACGCTGGTCATCGTGCGCCACCGGGGGATCGTCATCTCCGAGCCCAGCGTGGTGGCAATGGACACCCGGACCAAGCGGGTGCTGGCCATCGGCGCCGAGGCGAAGCGGATGGTGGGACGCACCCCGGCCAACATCGTCGCCATCCGGCCGCTGCGCGACGGCGTGATCAGCGACTTCGACGTCACCGAGCAGATGATCCGCTACTTCATCCAGAAGGTGCACGACCGATACGCTCGCATTCCCAGGCCGCGCGTGCTGGTGGGCATCCCCTCGGGCGTGACCGAGGTGGAGAAGCGCGCCGTGCGGGACGCCACCATCAACGCAGGGGCCCGATGGGCGCGCCTGATCGAGGAGCCGATGGCCGCCGCCATCGGTGCCGGTCTGCCGGTCTCCGAGCCGTCGGGCAGCCTGATCGTGGACATCGGCGGCGGCACCACCGAAGTGGCCGTCATCAGCCTGGGCGGAATCGTGGTGGCCCGCAGCGTGCGCATCGGCGGCGACGAGATGGACGCCGACATCGTCAGCTTCGCGCGGCGCGAGTACAACCTGCTGATGGGGGAGCGCACCGCCGAGGAGATCAAGATCGCGGTCGGCTCCGCCTACCCGGTGCCGGACGAGCGCACCGTCACGTTCCGCGGCCGGGACCTGCTCACCGGCCTGCCGCGCTCGGTGGAAGTCGGCAGCGACCAGATCCGCGAGGCGCTGGAACCGTCGGTGGCCGAGATCGTGGATGCCATCAAGGAGACAATCGAGGAGACGCCCCCGGAGCTGGTGGCCGACATCATGGACCAGGGCATCGTGCTGGCCGGAGGCGGGGCGCTGCTCGCCGGGCTGGACCGCCGCGTGGCGGAGGCCACCCAGATGCCGGTGCACATCGCCGACGATCCGTTGACCAGCGTGGTGCGGGGCACCGGCCGCGTGCTCGAGGAGCTCGACGAGCTGGAGCGGGTCCTGGTGAGCGAGCAGTTCACCCGCGCCCCGCGCTGACGCGGCAGCCGGCGGGTCGGTAGATGATCAGCGGCAGCCCGCACCGTCGCAGCCGCAGCGGCCTGT
>DASUSP010000071.1:0-3894 GCA_036375035.1 Candidatus Limnocylindria bacterium | reverse complement strand
GGGCATCGGTGTCCCGCAGGTGACCGCCACGCTGGACGTGGCCGCCGCGCGCGATCGGTACCTCGCCGAGACGGACCGATACGTCCCGATCATCACCGACGGCGGCATGAAGACCGGCGGCGACATCGCCAAGGCCATCGCCTCCGGGGCCGATGCGGTGATGCTCGGCTCGCCGTTCGCTGGCGCCCTCGAGGCGCCGGGACGCGGCTACAACTGGGGCATGGCCGCGCCGTCGGCGACGCTGCCGCGCGGGACGCGGATCCGCATCGGGGAGCGGCTGCCGCTGGAACAGATCCTGTTTGGTCCGGCCGCCACGCAGCACGGGACGCAGAACCTGGCCGGCGCCCTGCGCCAGTCGATGGCCGCGCTGGGAGCGCGGACCATTCGCGAGATGCACGACGTCGAGATGGTGATCGCGCCGGCCATCGCCACCGAGGGCAAGTCCTGGCAGCTCGCCGGCGGAGAGTAGCCGCCCCGGCGCCGTGACGCCGCCCACGCTCACCGCGCGCGCCCTGAACCGGGCGCTCCTCGCCCGCCAGCACCTGCTCGAGCGGACCACGGGACCGATGGAGTCGGTGGTCGAGGCGATGGGCGGGCTGCAGACACAGCACGCGCCGTCGGGCTACATCGGGCTGTGGTCGCGGCTCGAGGGAGTGACGCGTGCCGGCTACACCGCCGGCCTGGAGGGGCGTCGGCTCATCCAGGGCTGGCTGATGCGCATCACGATCCACACGGTGAGCGCCGCGGACTACTGGCCGATGGCGGCGGCGGTGCGCCGGCCGCGCCGTGAGCTGTGGCTGCGGAACTGGCGAGTGACGGACGAGCGGATGGTGAGCGCGGCGGAGGCGGTCCGCGCGGCCCTCGCCGATGGCCCGCTGCGGCAGCGCGAGCTGGTGGCGGTCCTGGCGACGCGCGGCTTCAGCCGGGAGGAGACCAACGGCGCCGGCCTGTGGGTCGACCTGGTGCGGGTGCCGCCGCAGGGCACCTGGGAGCGGCCGCGCGCCGACCGCTACGAGCTGGCGGAACGCTGGCTGCCTGCGCCGGAGCCTGAGCCGGACGAGGGGACGGCGCGCGCATACCTGCTGCGTCGCTACCTCGGCGCCTTCGGGCCGGCGACGCTGGCCGACGCCTCGAGCTGGGCCGGGCTGGCCGTCGCCGACCTGCGGCCGCTGGCCGAAGGCATGGAGCTGCGTCGCTTCCGGGACGAGGCCGGCCGCGAGCTCCTCGACCTGCCCGACGCGCCGTTGCCCGACCCGGATACGCCGGCCCCGCTGCGCTTCCTTGGCTCGTTCGACGCGATGCTCCTCGCCCAGGCGCGACGCACCGGCGTCCTGCCCGAGGAGTTCCGCCCCGTCATCTTCAACACCCGCACCCCGCAGTCGTGGCACACCTTCCTGCTCGACGGTCGGGTGGCCGGCACGTGGCGATACGACCGGCACGGGATCAGCCTGGAACCGCTCCGCGCGATCACCGCTGCGGAGCGGGCCGCGCTCGACGAGGAGGCGCATCGGCTCGAGAGGTTCGTGACCCATGGATCGGCGTAGCATGGCGGCATGAACCGCACTGACGTCCGGGCCTGGCTGGACCGATACGTCGAGGCCTGGCGCACCGAGGATCCGGACCAGGTCGCCGCCCTCTTCACCGATGACGCGACCTACCGCTACCGGCCCTACGGCGGCGACGAGCACGCCAGTGTCGGGCGCGAGGCCATCGTGGCGGCATGGATGGAGGAGGGGGATCCACCCGGCAGCTGGGAGGCCGCCTACGAGCCGTTCGCCGTGGACGGCGAGCGGGCGGTGGCGACCGGCACCAGCCGCTACTTCGCATCGGCCAAGGGGCCGGAGCGCACCTACCACAACGTCTTCCTGCTGCGCTTCGCAGCCGATGGGCGCTGCGCCGAGTTCACCGAGTACTACATGCTCGAGGAGTCGACATGATCTTGACCACCACGCCATCCGTCGACGGACGGCAGATCACCGAGTACCTGGGCGTCGTGACCGGCGAAGCGATCCTGGGCGCCAACATCGTGCGCGACCTGTTCGCGGGCGTGCGCGACATCGTCGGCGGCCGCTCAGGCGCCTATGAAGAGGAGCTGCGCAAGGCGCGCGAGATCGCCATGGAGGAGCTGGCGGCCGAGGCTACCTCGCGAGGGGCGGAGGCCGTTGTGGGCATCGACCTGGACTACGAGACGGTCGGGCAGGGCGGCAGCATGCTGATGGTCAGCGCCTCCGGAACGGCCGTGCGGCTGGGCGCCTGACGGCGGAACCGATGAGGGAAGGAGCCGACTGGCTGGAGGTCGCGGATCGCATCTTCGTGCGTCGCTACGGGTTCTTCGACCAGAGCATCGGCGCCGTCATCGGTTCCGAGGGGGTGCTGGTGGTCGACACCCGCTCGACTCACGCCCAGGCCGACGAGCTGCAGCGAGACCTGCGGGCGCTGACGCCACTGCCGGTCAGCGCGGCGGTCAACACCCACCACCATTACGACCACACCTTCGGCAACGCTCGCTTCGGATCGCTCCCGATCTGGGCGCATGAACGATGCGCCGAGCTGCTCCGGACCGATGCCGAGGTCGAACGCATGCGCCGCCACGCCATCGACGAGCTGCCGGACATGGCAGCCGAGCTGTCCGCCGTGGCGATCACTCCGCCGACCGACACCTTCGACGAGACCGCGACGCTCGACCTCGGAGAGCGGCTGGTGGAGCTGCGCTACCTGGGGCACGGGCACACCGACAACGACATCGTGGTGCGGGTGCCCGATGCCGGCGTTCTGTTCGCCGGGGACCTGCTGGAGAACGACGCGCCGCCATCGTTCGGCGACGCGTACCCGGTCGCCTGGGCCGAGACGGTCGGGGAGCGGCTGCTGCCGCTGGTTCGCGATGTGGTGGTGCCGGGGCACGGCACGCCCGGAGGGCGCGAGCTCGCAGAGCGCTGCGCCGGGGAGCTGGGGCTCATGGCGCGGCTGATCCAGTCGGCGATGTCGGGGATGATCGGCCTGGACGAGGTGCTCGCCACCTCTCCCTACCCGGAGGACACCACCCGGACGGCCGTGGACCGCGGCCACCACGAGCTGGAGAACCCGCCGCACCACCCCCGCGGCGGCTGATCGGCGCGGGCATCAGGCCAGCGGCCACACCACCTCGGTCCGCAGCTGGGCGGAGTCCTCGACCTCGGTGGGGTCGTCGATGTACGACTCCCACGGGCCCGCGCCGGGAGTCAGGCCCTCCGCCGCGATCCAGGCGGCGAGCCGCTGGTAGGTGGCGCTCAGGCCGTCGTAGCTGCCGCGATGCACGGTGATCGCCACGCGACCGCCCGGCAGCTGGCTGGCCGCCACCTCGCCGGCATCCGCCTCCTCGATCGGCCGCAGGTTAGCGACCGGCGCCCGGACCGGGATGCCGATCTCGACGTCCACCGCCTCGGCGTCGAAGTCGTGGTAGCGGGCGAACGGCGGGCCGCCCGGCTCGCCGCCCAGGTCGGCGATGCGGTCCGCGATGTTGGGCAGGTGCAGGTCGAACAGCTCCCCGAGCGACGGGGCGGGGGCGCTGACGCGCACCGTCACCGCCGGCTGGGGGGACAGGTCACGAAGCTCGGCGCTGATGGCGCCTCCGGAATCGGTCATTGGGGGCCTTCCTCAGTGGCTACACTGCGCAGCCAAAGGCTACACCGGCGCCGCTGAGCATTGACCGATACACCGTCCGAGCCGACCGACTCCACCGATCCCGAGCAGCCGCGCGCGAGCGCGCGCGAGCGCGGGCGCACCGTCCACGGCGAGCCGGCCAACGCCGGCCACCGGGTCCTGGCCCCCGACGACGCCGAGGTGGAGGCCTACCTGGAGCAGGCCCTCCACGCCCCGCCGCCAACGCGCGAGGAGGAGGCCCCCGAGGGACCGGAC
>DASUSP010000070.1:0-9077 GCA_036375035.1 Candidatus Limnocylindria bacterium | reverse complement strand
CTCCACCGCCTCGTGGGCGCCGGTCGAGGCGCCGGACGGCACGATGGCGGCGCCTACCGCCCCGCCGTCCAGGAACACCTCGACCTCGACGGTCGGGTTGCCGCGGGAGTCCAGCACCTCGCGGGCGATGACGTCCTCGATCAGGGTGGTCACTTGTCGGTCTCCTCTTCCGCGTCGAGCAGGGCCGCCACGCCGGGCAGCGTCTTGCCCTCAACGAACTCCAGCGATGCGCCCCCGCCGGTGCTCACGTGGCTCATCTGCTCGATCAGGCCCAGCTGCTCGACGGCGGCGACCGAGTCGCCGCCGCCGACGACGGTCACCACCCCGGCGGCCGTGCGGCCGGCGACGTATCGGGCCATGGCGTTGGTGCCCTCGGCGAAGGGCGCCATCTCGAACACGCCCATCGGGCCATTCCAGAAGATCGTCTTCGCCTTCTCCAGGTGGGCGGCGTATGCCGCCACCGTGTCGGGCCCAATGTCCACGATGCTCCAGTCCTTGGGCACCTCGGACACCGGGACCACCTGGCGCTGCGAGCGCGGGTGAACCTGGGCGGCGACCAGGGCATCGGTGGGGAGCATGAAGCGAACGCGCTTGCGGCGCGCCTCCTCCATGATCCGCACCGCGTTGTCGAGCTGCTCATTCTCGACCAGGCTCTTGCCCATGGCGTGGCCCTTTGCGGCCAGGAAGGTGTTGGCCATCCCGCCGCCGACCAGGATCGCCTGGCAGCGCGACAGCAGCGACTCGAGCACCTCGAGCTTGCCCGACACCTTCGCGCCGCCGATGACCGTGTGGAACGGCTTGGCGGGCTTCTCCATCAGCCGCGAGAGAGCCGATACCTCGCGCTCCATCAGCAGACCCGCCACCGCGGGCAGGTGATGGGTGATCCCCTCGGTCGAGGCGTGCGCGCGGTGCGCCGACCCGAAGGCGTCGTTCACGTACACGTCGGCCATGTCGGCCAGCGCCTTCGCGAACTCAGGGTCGTTCGCCTCCTCCTCGGCGTGGAAGCGAAGGTTCTCCAGCAGGAGCATGTCGCCGGGGCGGAGCTTGTCGACCGCGGTCATCACCCCCGGGCCGAGCGCGTCGCCGGTCATGCGCACCGGCCGGCCCAGCAGCTGGCCGAGCCGATCGGCGACCGGCTTGAGGCGCAGCGCGTCGTTGACCTTGCCCTTCGGCCGGCCGAGGTGGCTGGCCAGGATGACGCTGGCCCCCTGCTCCAGCAGGTAGATCAGGGTCGGCAGGCTGGCACGGATGCGGGTGTCGTCGGTGATCTTGCCGTCGTCCAGCGGCACGTTCAGGTCGGCGCGCAGGAAAACGCGCTTGCCGTGGACATCGATGTCGCGAACCGTCTTCTTGTTCATGGCTCGGGCCTCCTTCGGCTAGAGGCGATCCGCCATGTACCTCGCCAGGTCGGCGACGCGGCAGCTGTAGCCCCACTCGTTGTCGTACCAGGCGATGACCTTCAGCAGGTTCTCGCCGGCCACCATGGTCGAGGCCGCGTCGATGATGCTCGAGCGGTCGTCGCCCTTGAAGTCCATGCTGACCAGCTTCTCCTCCGTGTAGCCCAGGAGCCCCCGCATTGGTCCATCGGCGGCTGCCTTGAGCGCGGCATTGGCGCTCTCGGCGCTCACAGGCTTCTCGGTGATGGCCACGAAGTCGATCACGCTCACCGTGGGCGTCGGCACCCGGAGGGAGAACCCGTCGAACTTGCCCTTCAGCTCGGGGATGACCAGCGCCAGCGCCTTGGCGGCGCCGGTCGTGGTGGGGATGATGTTCTGCCCCGCGCTGCGCGCGCGCCTCAGGTCCTTGTGGAAAACGTCGAGCACGTGCTGGTCGTTGGTGTAGCTGTGGATGGTGGTCATCAGCCCGTAGCTGATGCCGAAGCTGTCGAACACAACCTTGGCCGGCAGCGCCAAACCGTTGGTGGTGCACGACGCGTTGCTGACGATGTGGTGCTGCTGCGGGTCATAGGCGTCCTCGTTGACGCCGAGCACCACGGTGACGTCCTCGTTCTTGGCCGGAGCGCTGATGATCACCTTGCGCGCCCCGCCGTCGATGTGGGCGCGGGCCTTGGTGGCGTCGGTGAAGATGCCGGTCGACTCGACAACGATGTCGACGCCCATCTCCTTCCAGGGCAGGGCGGCCGGGTCCTTCTCGGAGAAGGCCCGGACCTCGTGGCCGTCCACGGTGATGGACGACTCTCCCGCGCTGACTTCGCCCTCGAAGGTGCCGTAGGTGGAGTCGTACTTGAACAGGTGCGCGCTGGTGGCCACCGGCTGCAGGTCGTTGATGGCCACCACCTCCAGATCGGGGTGGCGCTCCATGATGGCCTTCAGGGTCTGGCGGCCGATGCGGCCGAATCCGTTGATACCGATGCGAGTCACGCGGGGCTCCTCATCTCTTGGGGGGACGTTTCCGGGGACACTTCCGGGGACGTTGACGGGCGACCGCGCTGGTATGCGGGGTCGCCGATTCGTTCATTGACGATCGGGAGCGAGCCGATCAGTGAGACGTCGTCACCGTGCTGTGACGGCACGACCCGCACGCGGCGTGCCGGAGTCGGGAAGGCACGGCGATCGATCTCGTCGCGGATGGCTCCCAGCAGCTCCGGGCGATGCATGGCGATGGCGCCGCCGACGACGATCCGCTCCGGGTTGAAGACATTTACCAGGCCGGCGCACATGGCGCCGACCGCGGTCCACGCCCGGGCGAATACCGCCTGGCACGCCGCGTCACCCTCGTCGGCGGCGCGCGCCACCAGTTCGGCATCCACCAGGTCCTCGAGGTGGGGCGGTGCGTCCGGCGCCGCGGCAGCCTCCTCGGCCAGGCGCGCCAGCACCGGCGCAGTGCCGGCGGCCAGCAGGGCGCGTCCCTCGCGGCCGATGGCGGTGCCCGAGCCGATCGCCTCGGCGTGGCCGGGCGCGCCATCGCCACAGGGTGGGCCATCCAGCTCGACGGTGAGATGCCCGATCTCGCCGGCCGTCCCGTCCAGGCCGATCAGCGGGCGGCCATCGACGATGATCCCGCCACCGATACCGGTCGAGACCGTCACGTATATGACGTTGCGGGTTCCGCGAGCGGCCCCGTGGCGCCACTCGGCCATGATGGCCACGTTGGTGTCGCGCTCCAGGAAGGCGGGCAGGCCGGTGGCCGCGGCCACGGCATCGGCCAGGGGGACGTCGCGCCAGCCGGCGAGGTTGGGCGGCGCCACCACGACGCCGCGCCACGGGTCGAGCGGGCCGGGCGACGAGATGCCGACGCCGACCGGCTCGGGCAGGCCGGCGCTCCGCGCCTCGTCGCGGACCTCGGTCGCCAGGCGGCAGGTCCGATCCACGACGGCGTCCACGCCATCCCCGTCCCGCGTGTCGACGGCACGGCGGCAGGCGACTTCCAGGTCCGGGCTGACGTAGGCGGCGCGGATACGGGTGCCGCCGAGGTCGATCGCCAGGATCGGCTGGTCGGCTGGCTCATCCACGAGGAGGTCATTGTACCGCCGTCCCGGGAAACGACCGACCGCCCGGGCTGGCCACCGGGGATGATCCCCGATGCCCGGCCGCCGGGCGGCCGATGCTTGCGGTATGCGTGCGGCCCGGCCGCGCGTGCGGTGCGGAGCCGAGCCGGCGTCAGACCATCGGCGTTGTCAGCCGCCGATCTTGAACATCTTGGTCCCGCAGACCGGGCAGGTGCCCTGGGTCGCGGGCTTTCCGTTCTTCATCGTGATCTTCTGCTCGTTGGTCATGTCGCGCTTTGCCTTGCACTTGACGCAATAGGCATTGGTCGCCATCGGTAGGTAGCCTCCTTCTCCGGCGCGAGGGCCGGTCTGCGGTTACCGCTCTCCGCCTTGCCTGCCGATCAACGACGACCAGCGTGAGCGGGGATCGCCATCCTGCTGCCGGTCCATCTCCCACAGCAGGTGGATGCCGGCCAGGCCGGCATCGATACAGCGTGCCTCCGCGGCCTCCTTCGCCGCACCTTCCGGAAATGTCCCTTTTACTCGTTGCGCAAAGACGGCACACACCGTGCCCGCCCGAAGCCCCGCGAGGCCTGCCAGCACGAAGAGCGCCGATGACTCCATTTCGAAGTTCGCCACACGCTGGCGCTGCAGCTCCTCCGCGAGGTGAGGATAGCGAACCGGGAGCGTGCGCATCGCCCTTCCCTGCGGAGCGTAGAAACCGCTGGCGGTGGCGGTCAAGCCGACATGGTACGTGTAGCCCAGCTCCCGGCAGGCCGACTCCAGGGCCCAGACCACGTCCCGGTGGGCAATCGCCGGATAGCCAGGGTGCACGTAGAAGTCGGTCGTGTTCTCCAGGCGTACGGCGCCGGTCGAGATCACCAGGTCATCCACCTCGATCTCGGGCTGAATCGCGCCGCTCGAACCGAGGCGGATCAGTGTCGCCTCACGGGTGATCTCCATCACCTCGGCGAGGACGATCTCGATGTTGTCCGGGCCCATCCCCGTGGACATGATCGAGACACGCATGCCGCGATACATGCCCGTGACCGTCCTGATCTCACGATTGCTTCGCTCGACCTCGATGGAGTCAAGACGGGTGGCGGCTTTGGCCACGCGCCCGGGATCGCCGACGAGGAGGATGTACTCCGCCAGCTCTCCCGGTTCGAGATCGATGTGGTACTGGCGCGTCCCGGTCATCGGGTGATCGGCTCTGGTCAGGTCCGTCAAATTCGTCGCCAACCTCCAGAGAGCGTGGATCTCAGGTCGGCGGGAGTATACGCCGCACGCCTGAGCGTGAACTCGTGCTCGGCTCCCGTTCCGCGCCGCCGCCGTCGTCGATCACCGCCAGCGGGACGAGCCGGGCGACCGAGCGCTCCAGTGGAGATGCGTCCCCGGAAGCCGCCTCCGTGGCCGACGATGCTCCCTCCGAGCCGGCCCCGCGGTGCCCGGCCCATGCCGCCAGGCTGGCCCGCAGCCGGCCGGGCAACCCGGGCCTGACGGCGGCAACGGACCCACCGGCCGCCAGCGCGGCAGCGAGCGCCAGCAGGACCACCAGCGGCAGCCCCTCGCTTGGCTGCCCGGCGGGAGGCAGGGGGCCGTCATTCCGCGGCGGCGGCGAAGCGGCCACTCCGGATCGCGGCTGCCAGCCCGCACCGGTGCGCAGGGCGGGAACGGCCATCTCGACCGGTGCAGCGCGGTTCGGCGTCGTGGAGGCGCTCCCGCCAGCGGGGGGTCCCGCCGTGCCACCGGTCGAGGTACTTTCGACGTCCGGCGGCGACGAGTCCACCGATCCGCCCGTGACGTCCGCGATCACCCGAACGTCGGCGGGCTGTCGCGGCCAGAGGCGATGCCCACGCTCGGGCTGCTGCCCCGATGTCTCCTGCCCCAGCACCCCGGTGATCTCCAGCCAGGAGCCGGCGACCAGGTCAGCGGCGTCGATCCCTGACCGAGGCGAGATGAACACGCGGACCGGGCCGGAACCATCGTCCAGGTCGAAGTACACGTTTTCGGCCGAGCTGCGGCGGGGCGTGGTGGCCACCGACCCTCGCACCACCACGAGCCGGGCCTCCTGCGCCTCGCCGAGCGCTCCAGTCGCGTGGCGCGCGGCCTCCGGCTGGGGCTGTGTGCCCAGGCGTAGCGGTGGGGTGGAGACCTGCAGCGTCGCCATACCGGACTTGGTCGAGCGCTTTCCGTCGACCAGGACCAGCTCGCCCAGCTGCAGCTCGCCCGCCTCGTCCCCGACCCGCAGGACGATCGCGCCGGACTCGTCCTGGATCGCCGCCGTCCCGTCACCGAGGAGGCTTGTCGGCAACGTGACGACGCCACGCACGCGAATCCACGTGTTGAGCAGCGCCTGCCGCGCCGCGGCGACGCTCACCACCGAGACGTCGTGGCTGGGGGCGGGCGAGGCGCTGCCCGCTGCACTGCCGCTCGCGGAGGGCGCCGGCGTGAGTGACGGCTCGAGCGCGCTGACGTCGTCCGGATCGCGCGGGTAGAGGCGGTAGCCGCTCATCCCGGTCCCTGAGGAATCGCGCTGCCCCACCACGCCGCGCAGATCCAGCCGGGTGCCCCGCTGCCAGGTCCCGTGCGCGATGTCGGTGGCCTCGAGGACCACTACCCGGACCGGCCCGGTGCCATCATCCAGGTCGTAGGCGGCGCCGCCGCTCAGCTGCGTGGCGGACGAGACGATCTCGCCCAGCACGCTGACCAGCTGTCCCTCCAGCGCCTCGCCGATGCCGCCCGTGCTGGCCGCCGCCGCAGCCGGCTCGGCCGCCGGCCCGATGACCACCACCCCCGATGGCTCCGCGCGCAGGGTGCGCTGGTGATACCGGTCGTCCAGCTCGCCGGTGACGCGGACGGCGTGGCCGCGCGGGAACGTGCCGCCCGAGACGAGGACGGCGATCGCCCCGGTCGCATCGGCGAGGTACCCGCCCCCGTCGGCGAAGGTGCCGTCAGTCAGGCTGATCCCCTCCACCGTGGCCGCGGTCCCGTCCGGCTGGGCACGGGCCGCGGCAATGGTCACCAGCGTCGGGGCGGGCGAGGCCGTGGGAGTCGAAGCCGGCGTCGGGGTGACCGTTGGGCCGAGGCTCGGCGTCGGCACGGCGGTCGGCGTGGGCTCGCGCGTGGGCGTGCCCATCGCGCTGTCGTCGGGGGAGGCCGACGGCGAGGGAGCCGGTGACACGGCGATCGGAGGCGAGGAGGCGTTCTGCGGGTCAGGCACATCCTGGTCGAGGAAGTCGACCAGGTTGTCATCCGTATCCTGGCCCGATCCCGCTGCACCGCCGGGCAGGCGCTCGATGGAGTGGCCGGCGGCAACGGCCGGCGCCGGCGTGCCCTCCAGCCACGTGCTGGCCGCCGTTCCCCATCCAACCGCGTCGATCGCCGTTCCGGCTCCCTGGATCCGAAGTGCCACGCTGCCGCCGGTGGCGGCCAGCCCGTTCGAATACGTCACGTCCGCGATCGGGGCGAAGGCGCCCGCCGCGTTCGCGATCAGCAGGTGCGCTCCGGGCGGGACCGATGCGGCTCCCGCGTCCCACTCCGCCTTGCGGCTGACCGAGGCGCCGCTGGCGCTGACGTAGACCAGCTCCAGCCCCTCCAGGGGAAGTGGCTCGGCGCCGGGGTTGTACAGCTCCACGAACTCGTCGAAGGCGCCGGCGCCACCGGCCATCACCTCGCTGACGAGGAGGTGCGCCTCCGCGCCCTCGTGCAGCAGCGGGTCCTCCGGGGCGGCGGCCGTCCATGCAGCGGCGTCGAGTGCCGCTGCCAGCAGGCTGGTGGTCACGACCAGCAACGAGGCAGCTCCCGCTGCGAGCCTGGAGCCAGCCGAGCCGTACGAAAGCCGGAAATCGCCGCGACCAGTCACCATTGCACCTCCATCCGGGGGCGCGCAGGCTGGACGGGGGCCTGCGAATCATGGCGATTCCGGCTTATCGGCCGGTTAGCCGGCCCTTACCGCGGGCGCCGCTCCGGGTCCGCGCCGGCCGCTCGCGTACAATCCGCGGGCCATGCCGAACCGATCACGCCGCGAGACCGACCGCGCCGAAGCTCGCCGCCGGGCGCGATACGCGGCGATGGGCTGGGCGGATGATGCCGACGCCGGGGCCGAGGACCAGGCCGACGGCGAGTCGTCAACCGCGCCGGCCACACAGCAGGGCGGCTCGTTCCTTACCCGCCTTTTTCCTCCGGCGCCGCCGCTCCCCAACAAGCCCGACCCGCTCGCGGGCTTCAGCCACGAGGGCCCGCTGCGCGGCGTCGCTGCCGGGCTCTACCTGCTGGTCAGACATCCCGTCCCCTGGATCGGTCTGGGAGCGGTCTGGGCCGCCGGACGGTTGCTGCTCCCGTTTAGCCCCCTGCTCGGCATCGTCTCATCGCTGGTGGCCTTCGGTGCGCTCATCGCGGCCGGCTGGATCGGCTGGCCAAGACCATGGTTGTTCGGGCTGACGGCGTCGATCGTTGGCATTGTGCTGTACGCCGTCCTGTTCGGCGTAATGGTTGGACCGGTCCACCCCGAGCTGACGGAAGGCGAGGTCGTCCTCAGCAGCATCTTCCGGGAGGTGGTTGCCTTCCAGCCATTGTTCGGGGCGCTGGCCGGCTGGTATGGCGGCTACCTGCGCCGTCGCATGGCGGCCACCGGCGCATCAGCCCGGCAGCAGGGCTCCCGGCGTCGTTAGGCAGCTCCGCCCTTCTGGCACGGTTCGTGCTGGTTATCGGCGCCAAGGCGCAATCGAAGACCGTTTACGACCGGCACCCACGGGTCTGGCCGTCGCCAATGGAAGCTCGGGCCGGCGGCGACATTCAAGGTCGATCCCGTCGGTCGTGGCTCTTCGATTCGCCTCTATGCAGGGGCCGTCGCCCCGCCGGGACCCTCCGTACCGGCAGGCGACGGCTCCTCTTTCTTCGTCGGGCGACAGGTTGCGCGCCAAGCGTGCATCGCGAACGCTTTCCGGGCAGCGCCGGGACGGACCGTTCGCCGAGCGGTCAGGATGAGTGGACGGCCGCAGCCTCGTGCGCCATCGCCAGCGCGTCCTCGTACCGTTCGCCGAGGCCCAGCACCTCCCCGGTGGAGCGCATCTCGGGCCCGAGCTCGTGGTCCACGCCCGGCAGCCGCCACAGCGACCCAACCGGCGCCTTGACGGCGACCAGCGGCGAGTCCACCGCCAGTCCCGGGGCCAGCCCCACCTCGGCCAGCGACGCCCCCAGCGCGCAGCGCACCGCGTCGGCCACGACGTCCCGGCCGGTGGCCTTGGCCACGATCGGCACCGTGCGGCTGGCGCGTGGGTTGGCCTCGATCACCACGATCCGCTCGCCGGCCACGATCATCTGCACGTTGAGGATGCCCCGGATGCCGAGCGCCAGCGCGATGCGGCCGGCCGCCTCCGCGGCACGGTCCTGGATGCCGCGCGCCAGGCCCTGCGGCGGGACCACCGCGACCGAGTCGCCGGAGTGCACGCCCGGCGGGTCCAGCTGCTCCAGGATGCCCGGCACGCACCAGTCGGTCCCGTCGGTGATGGCGTCCACGTCCAGCTCCACGCCATCGACCAGCTCGTCGACGCGCAGCGGCCAGCCGATGTCCGTCTCCAGCAGGGCGGCCAGGTCGGTCACGTCGCGGATGACGGCGATCCCCCGG
>DASUSP010000069.1:0-2107 GCA_036375035.1 Candidatus Limnocylindria bacterium | reverse complement strand
TGGTGCTGACCCACTACCACGCCGTGCGGGTGCTGGGCGCCTCGGCGTTCGGGGCGACAAGGATCATCACCACGCGGCAGACCGCGGACCTGGTCGAGGAACGTGGCCAGCAGGACTGGGCCAGCGAGCACGGCCGCATGCCGCGTCTCTTCGAGGGCGCCGACAGCATCCCCGGCCTCACCCGTCCCACGCACACGTTCGACGGCGAGATGACCCTGGACCTGGGCAATCGTCGCGTGGAGCTGCGCTTCCTGGGCCGCGGGCACACCAGCGGTGACCTGGTGGTCTGGCTGCCGGAGGAGCGCATCTGCTTCGCCGGGGACCTGGTTGAGGCCGAGGCGGCGCCCTACATGGGCGACGCGCACATCGCCGATTGGCGGGGAGCCACTCTGGACGCAGTGGCCGCGCTCGGCGCGGAGCAGATGGTCGGCGGCCGCGGCCCGGTCGTCCGGGGAGCGGAGGCCGTCCACCAGGCCATCACCGACACGCGCCACTTTCTGACCATCCTCTTCGACGGCGTACGCGAGGTGAAGGAGGCCGGCGGCACGCCGCGCGACGCCTACCAGCTGACCCACGCCCGCCTGGCGCCGCGCTACGGCCACTTCCCGATCTTCGAGCACACCATGCCGTTCAACGTGCAGCGCGCCTGGGACGAGCTGGACGGGATCGACCATCCCCGCATCTGGACGGTGGAGCGCGACCGCGCCGTCTGGGACGAGCTGACCGCCTGAGCCCTATCATCCGCGCATGCCCGCGGGGAGCGCCCCACCGTTCGACGCCCAGGTGGCCGTCATCGGCGCCGGCCCGATCGGGCTGACCCTCGCAGGACGCCTGGCGCAGCGCGGCGTCCGCACCCTGCTGCTGGAGCAGAACGGTGGCCTCACCGGCGAGGGCTCGCGGGCGATCTGCATGCAGCGCGAGACGCTCGAGATCTGGCAGCGCCTCGGGGCGGGGGAGGCGATCGCGCGGCGCGGGGTCCAGTGGCGCATCGGGCGGACCTACTTCCGCGATCGCGAGCTGTTCAGCGTGGAGCTTCCCTCCAGCCGGGACGACCACTTCCCGCCGTTCGTCAACATCAGCCAGAGCGACGCGGAGGAGATGCTGCTCAAGCGTCTGGACGCGCTGCCGGGGCTGGAGGTGCGCTGGGAGCATCGGCTCACCGGCATCGTGCAGGACGCCGAGGGCGTCACGCTCCGCTGCGACACTCCCGAGGGTGAACGCACCCTCCGGGTGGGCTACCTTGTCGGGACCGATGGCGCCCACTCATCGGTTCGTCACCTGCTGGGGATGGGGTTCCCGGGGCACAGCCACGACGACCTGTTCCTGATCTGCGACATCCGCGCCGAGCTGCCCTTCCCCAACGAGCGGCGCATGTTCTTCGACCCGCCCTGGAATCCCGGGCGGCAGGTGCTGGTGCATCCTCAACCGGACGGTGTGTGGCGCATCGACTGGCAGGTCCCGCCCGGGACGGATGCCGAGGCGGAGCGCCGCGACGGCGGCCTGGACCGGCGCATCCGCGCTGTGGTGGGGGAGGGGAGGCCTTACGAGCTGGTGTGGCTGACCGCCTATAGGTTCCACCAGCGGCTGGTGGAGCACTACCGGGTCGGGCGGGTGCTGCTGGCAGGCGACGCCGCGCACCTGATGAGCCCGTTCGGGGCGCGGGGTCTCAACTCCGGGGCGGCCGATGTCGAGAACCTGGCCTGGAAGCTGGCTCTGGTGCTGCACGGCGACGCGCCGGAGGCGCTGCTGTCGACCTACCAGGCCGAGCGTCGGGCGGCCGCGGTCGAGAACCTGGAGGTCACCGACCGCACCATGCGCTTCATGGTCCCGCACGGGCCCTTGCGGCGGGCCGCGCGCAACGCCGTCCTGCGCGGCTCGCTGCGCCTCCCCGCCCTGCGGCGCTGGGTCAACTCCGGGCGGCTGGCGCAACCGTTCGTGTACGCCGGCTCCCCGCTGATCCAGCCGCGCGACCCGGGGCCCGGCCTTGCGGCGCACGGCGACGTGGCGCCCGACTTCGCCTGCGAGCGGCTCGGTGCCGCGCGCGAGCCGGTCCAGCGGCTGCGCGACGTGATCGGGGACGAGTTCGCGGTGTTGCTGGCCGGCCTGC
>DASUSP010000068.1:0-16508 GCA_036375035.1 Candidatus Limnocylindria bacterium | reverse complement strand
CCTCCTCCTCCCGGCCCGCCTCGGCCAGGGACGCGACCTGCCCCAGGCCCAGCCCATCGAAGAAGCGGCGCACCACCGGGATGACCCGCGGCGGGCGCGGAGCGTCCGCGAGGCGGGCGACCGCGCGCGCCAGCTTGACGGCGGCGTTGTCCGGGGAGGGCATCGAGCCGTGGCTGGGCGTGCCGGTGGCGCGGATGCGCGTCCAGATGATGCCCTTCTCGGCGACCTGGATGGCGTAAGCCCGCCGGCCGCCGATGGTCATCGAGTAGCCTCCGACCTCGTTGAGGGCCGCCGCCGCGGGGCGGCCGGCGCCATCGGCGAACAGGTCCGGTCGCTCGCGGACCCAGTGCAGGGCGCCGTACACGCCGCCGGCCTCCTCGTCGGCGATGGCGGCGAAGATGACGTCGCGTCGCAGGGTGGCGCCGGAACGCCGCAGCTCCAGCATCACCGCCAGCTCCATCGCGACCATGTCCTTCATGTCGACCGCCCCACGGCCCCAGACCACGCCGTCCACCAGCTCCCCACCGAAGGGGTCGCGGGACCAGGACTCGGCGTCGACCGGCACCACGTCCACGTGGGAGAGCAGGATCAGCGGCGGCTCCGGGTCCTGCACGCCGGCGGGCAGCCGCGCGAAGCACGACCCTCGGCCCGGCACCGGCTCCAGCACCTCGGCCGGGATGCCGGCCGAGCTCAGCACATCGGCGCAGTAGGCCGCGGCCACGGTCTCGCCGCCGTTCGAGTCCAGGCCGGCGGCGGCATCGGGCACGCCGGGCGGATTGACGGAAGGGATGCGGATCAGCGCGCGCAGGTGCTCGACGCACTCATCGGTTGCGCGCTCCCAGTCGGTCACGCGGTTACGGTAGCGCAGCCCAGGATGGCCCGACGTCAGTCGGAGGCCTCCACCAGGACCGCCTCGCGAGGCCGCCGGCGACCCCTGGCAGGGTCCAGTCGCGAGCGAACCAGGGCCGCCAGCGGCACCTCGGCCGCCAGCATCGCCAGCGACACGACCAGCAGCACCGGCAGCTCGGTGGCCAGGCCCAGGTACAGCAGCGCTCCCAGGAAGAGCAGATGGATCGCGATCCGCGTGGCGATGGCCAGGCGCAGGTCCAGGATCGCGGCCCCCTCGCCGTCCGGCGCGATGCGGTCCGGGCCCCACACGCCCCAGGCCGCCACGGCGCAGAAGACCACCAGCGTGATGGCGAACAGCCACAGCCCGCCTCCCGGGGCCGAGTCGACGATCGGCTTGATCCAGATGAACGGAAGCAGCCCGGCCAGCAGCAGCGCGAAGGCCGGCAGCGGCACGGCCAGCTGCAGCCATTCCAGGGCGGGGCGGGTGGTGGCGCCGTGGCGGATCCATCGGGTCATCGTGCTGAAGCCCAGGGTGACGAACAGCCAGGCGTAGAAGTTGCCGGCCGGCACGCCGAACCAGCCGTCGGTTGGACCGATGTCCACCCAGGTCCACAGCCCCATCCGGATCGCGACCGCGTCGAAGGCCAGGTCCAGGCTGATGGCCAGCACGGCGTCGACGAACGGGGCGTAGCGGCGCCGCACGCCGAGCGCATCGGTCAGGCGCATGGCGCCGGCGATGATGAGCGCCCACGTCAGCCCGATGACCACCGGCGCCAGGTCGATCATCAGCACCCAGTCCGGGCTGTAATGGTAGGTCTCGAAGATGAGCTGGTCGCCCTCTTCCAGCAGGATGCCGAATGCCGCCGCGCTCACCAGCTCGAGGAAGGGAAGGCGGCCGCGGCGCAGCGCCGCCCACGCGGCGCCGATGAAGAAGAGGGTGGCTCCGATCTCGAGGGCCAGGTAGACCGGGTTCATCTCACCCGATGATACGGAGGCCATCGCGGGCCGGATGCGCCGGGCTCCGGGCTCCTGCCCGTCAGATGGCGATAGATCGGTCGGAATCTGGCCGGAACGCAGATCCAGGCGCGGTTTGACACGGTCTATCGGTTCGCTGCACGTACGAGCAGTGCCATTGGGCACTCGTCACGCTCCCAGCTGACCGATAGATCGGTCAGATCGCGGCCCGGATGGGCCTTCCGGTCAAGAACGGACCGATAGATCGGCTCAGGCAGGTGGGACCCGGCCGGCCGCGGGCTAGAATCGAACCATGACAACCGAGGTCCGAGCGTCAGCCGTCCCGATCTACCTGGCCGGGGAGTTCGTGGAGGCCGGCACGCCGCTCGAGGTGCGCAACCCGGCAACCGGGGAGCTGGTGGCAACGACCTTCCAGGCCGGCCCGGAGCAGCTCGAAGCAGCGACGGTTGCCGCAGTGGAGGCGTTCGGGAAGACGCGCCGCCTGGCCAGCTTCGAGCGCCGCGACGCGCTGGCCCACGTGGCTCAGCGCATCAGCGAGGACGCCGACGAGCTGGCGGAGCTGCTGACCCGCGAGTCCGGCAAGCCGATCCGCGATGCCAAAGCGGAGGTGCTGCGCGCGGCGCTCACCTTCCGCACCGCCGCGGAGGAAGCGCTGCGCATCACCGGGGAGTGGCTCCCACTCGATTGGAACGCGGCCAACCGGGGACGCAGCGGGATCGTGAGGCGCTACGCCATCGGTCCGGTGGCCGGAATCAGCCCCTTCAACTTCCCCATGAACCTGGCGGCGCACAAGGTGGCGCCGGCCATCGCGGCGGGCTGCAGCATCGTGCTCAAGCCACCGTCCAAGGACCCACTGGTCATGCTGCGCGTGGCGCGCTACCTGGACGAGACGGATCTCCCGAAGGGCGCGGTCAGCATCCTGCCCATGGACCGGCCCACCGGGGACGCGATGGTCGCCGACGACCGCTTCAAGCTGCTGAGCTTCACCGGCTCGCCATCGGTCGGCTGGAAGATGAAGCGCGAGGCCGGCAAGAAGAAGGTGGTCCTGGAGCTGGGCGGGAACGCCGGGGCGATTGTCGACGAGAGCGCCGACCTGGACTGGGCGGTGAGCCGCCTGGTGTTCGGCAGCTTCGCCTACGCCGGCCAGGTCTGCATCAGCGTCCAGCGCATCTACGTCCACGACGCGATCTACGACCGCTTTACCGCCGCCTTCGTCGAGAAGGTGCGCCAGATGAAGGTCGGCGACCCGCTGGATCCGGCCACCGAGCTGGGACCGATGGTCGACGAGAAGGCCGTGGCCCGCACCCACGAGTGGGTCAAGGAGGCGCTGGAGCAGGGCGCCACGGCGCTGGTCGGCGGCGAGCCGGACGGCCTGTACTATCCGCCGACGGTGCTGACCGGCGTTCCATCCGGCTGCCGGGTCTGCGGCGAGGAGGTCTTCGCCCCGGTCGTGAACCTGTTCCGGGTGCCGGACTTCGCCACGGCCGTGGCCGAGATCAACAACAGCCAGTTCGGCCTGCAGTGCGGCGTCTTCACCAACGACCTGGAGCGGACGCTGCTGGCCCACGACGAGCTGGAGGTGGGCGGCGTGATCGTCAACGACGTGCCCACCTGGCGCATCGATCCGATGCCCTACGGCGGCGTCAAGGACTCCGGCCTGGGCCGCGAGGGGCTGCGTTACAGCATCGAAGATATGACCGAGCTGCGCCTGCTGGCCTTCGCCCGGCCGCTGTAACGACGTCGTCGCCTTGGACACGCACCTGGCAGACCGGCTGCGCGCCGTCGGGATCGCCCCGGAGGCACGCCGGTGACCACCACCGTCCGCTACGCCCGCGTGCTCCGGACCGATGAGCTGCGCGACGGCGAGCTGGTGCCGGTCGAGATCGACGGCACGCCGGTGGTTCTGGTGCGCCACGCGGGCGAGTTCTTCGCGGTGCAGAACAACTGCAGCCACAAGGACTTCCCGCTGTCGGAAGCCGGCTTCGACCCGCGCGACGAGGTGCTGGTCTGTGCCTGGCACGGCGGCTGCTTCGACGTTCGCAGCGGCGCGGCGGTGGTGCCGCCCGCCACGGAGCCGGTCGAGACCTTCCCGGTGCGCGTCAGCGCCGACGGCTGGGTGGAGATCGGGCTGACGGGGAGCCTGGCGCCGTGAGCATCGAGGCGCTCCCCTTCGTCAACTGGATCTTCTGGGCGGCGCTGACCTCCGGCTCGCTGCTGGTGGTGGGCCTCACCGAGCTCTTTGGCGGCACCACGCGCGGGTACCGCCTGTTCATGGCCGGGCTGCTGGCGGTGTTCGCCGGGATCCTGCTGCTCTCCGAGCTGAACCTGGCCCCGGGGACAGTGGCGGACGAGACGGCCGAAGCGCGCCGCGCGCTGGTGTGGGCCTTCGCGGCGCTGGCGCTCGCGTACCTGGTCGCATCGGTCCTGAAGCTGCCGCGCTCGGGGATCGCGGTGGCGGGCGGGCTGGTGGGCATCCTGGCCCTGGTGGCGCTGGCCAGCGCCGGCGGCACGAAGTCCTCGCCGCTGTTCGCCGCGCAGCTGATCCTGGTGGCGCTGGCCCTGGGGGCGGTGAACGCCGCCATGCTGCTGGGCCACTGGTACCTGGTGACGCCCAAGCTCTCGCCGGCGCCGCTGCGCCGCATGATGTGGCTGCTGGGCGCCGCCCTGGTCCTGCAGGCCGTCGTCTTCGGCGTGGCCATGCTGGCCGTCAGCAGCGGCCCGCTGGGCGGGCCGATCGGCTGGCTGACCTGGCTGCGGCTGCTGGTCGGCATCGCGCTGCCGATCGGGATCACCGTCCTTGCCTACCTGGCCACGCGTGCCGCGTCCCTGCAGGCCAGCACGGGCCTGCTCTACATCGGGCTGGCGTTCGTGATGGCCGGCTCAATCGCTGCCGCCAGCATCACCTACCTGACCGGCATTCCCGTCTAGGCTGGACCGATGCGAATCACGGTGCGCACCTTCGCGGTCCTGCGGGAGCTCTCGACCGACCGGGACGCCCTGGACCTGCCCGATGGCTCCACCCTGGTTGACGCGTGGCGCGCCTTCGCCGCGCGATTCCCGGCACTCGAGCCGCACGGTGAGTTCGTGCGCGGCGCGCTCAACGGCGAGTACGCCGCCTGGGACGCTCGCCTGGCCGACGGCGACGAGGTGGCCTGGCTGCCGCCGGTGAGCGGCGGCGCCGGAGAGCGGCCGACCGGCCTGACCGACGCGCCCATCGACCTGGCGGGTCTGGAGGCGAGCGTCGCCAGCCTGGAGCACGGGGCGGTGGTCACCTTCGTCGGCCGCGCGCGACGCACTGCCGACGACGGGCGCGAGGTGCTGGAGCTCGACTACGAGGCTTTCGGCGAGATGGCCGAGCGGGTGCTGGCCGAGATCGCGGTGGAGGCCGGCGAGCGCTGGCCGGGCTCGCAGACCGTGGTCCGGCACCGAACCGGCCTGGTGCCGCTGGGAGAGGCGGCCGTGGCGATCGTGACGGCCGCCCCGCACCGAGCCGAGGCCTACGAGGCCAACCGATTCGTGATCGAGGCGATCAAGGAGCGGCTGCCGATCTGGAAGCGCGAGCGCTTTGCCGACGGCAGCGAGTGGAAGCGCGCCGGGGCCTAGCCGGTCCGGAGGTTGCTCAGCCAGGCATCGGCCTCCGCCGGGGAGCGGAGGCGCACGGATGCGAGCCGCGGGTTCGCGGCCAGCAGCAGCGGATACTCGCGCCGGCGACGGCGGTAGGTGGACAGGATCCACCACAGCAGCCCGTCGCGGCGGAACAGGTGCATCGTGAGGCGTTCCCGGTTGCCGGTGCCCGACCAGATCTCCTCGCGCTGGCGGATTCGCCGATGAGTGCGCGTCGCGTAGCGCCACAGGACTGTCGAGAGCGGGAAGTCGAGCCAGACCACGGCCTGCGCCCGCAGCCAGACGATGTCCCGTACCGCGGCGTAGTTGCCGTCGACGACCCAGGCATCCCCGGCCGTGGCCGCGGCCACGCGCTCACGCATGACCTCGTCTGGCGCCTCGGTCCAGCCGGGCTCCCAGTGCAGCGCATCCAGCTCGACGTGCGGCACGCCCAGGCGATCCGCGAGCTCCCGCGCGAAGGTGCTCTTCCCCGATGCGCTGATGCCCACCACGTTGATGCGACGGAACGAGAACGGATCGGCGGCCACGGCCGGCCATTCTAGGCATCCCGATGGTGCGGGCTGGCACAGACCCGGCCGTCCATGCACAATGCGCCGTGATGTCGACCCCAAAGCCCGGCCAGATCCGCTGCCCGACCTGCCTGCGCTCGACGCCGCCGGCCGCGTTCTGCACCCAGTGCGGCTCGCCGATCCCGCCGTCGGCTCGCACCCGGCCGCGAGGCCTTGATCGCGAGGAGCTCGAGGAGCGGGTACGCCGGCGCCCGGCCGAGAACGCCTTCCGGCGCGGCGGCAGCCCGGACGACCCGGGCAGGCCCGCCTACGTGCCCTTCGAGCCCGAGCCTGAGGATTCGCTCGCGGTGCGCGGGGAGGAGGAGGCGACGCGTCACGTCGACAACCTGCCGCCGGAGCCGGACATCACTCGTCCCGTCGACGAGCCGGTCCGCCGCGACTGGAGCGCACCGCCGCCGGCCGAGCCCGAGTGGCCCGCCTCCGACCGCGATGAGGTGCCGGCGGCCGCCGCTGTGCCACCGCCACCGGTAGAACCGGAGCCGAGCTACGAGGAGCCGGCCCACGAGGAGTCCGTCTATGCGGCGGACGACTACGACGAGGCGCCGTACGGCCGCCCCGAAGACGCGTACGCCTATCCCTACCAGGCGGCCGAGGACCGTCGCGACGGGGGAACCGCCCTGCCCATCATTGGCTTCGTGGTGCTCTCCGTGCTGGCGCTGGCCGTCGGCGCCGTGCTCGCCGGGCTGCTCGACGGAGAGGAGCCGATCGGGCAGAACAGCCCGTCCCCCTCGGTGGTCGCCAGCCAGGAGCCGAGCGTCGAGCCGAGCCTCGAGCCGAGCGTCGAGCCGAGCCCCTCGGAGGGCGAGGCGACCCCGCAGCCGACCGACGGCCCGGTGGCGTTCGAGGACGGCGCGCTCCTCACCATCCAGCCCTGCGGCAGCAACGGGTACCGACAGCAGGCGGTGGGCGACCCGGAGGAGAACGCCTGCCAGGTCGATGGCTCCACCGTGTCGGACGGGCGCATCTGGGCTTTCGTGGTCTTCAGCGATGCCGCCGGGAGCGACCAGCTGCAGGTCCGCCTGATCCTGAACGGGCAGGCCGAGGACCAGCAGGAGGTGACCATCGGCTCCGTGCTGAACGACTGCGGCGCGAACTGCAGCGGCCTGATCTACGGCGCGACGTACCAGGGCCTGCTGCCCGGCGACTACCGGCTGGAGCTGTACCGCAACGGGGACTTCGCCGACAGCGCCGCCTTCACCGTCGAGGGCTAGGTCGAGAAGCTTGGCCTGGGCTCCTCACCCCGGTCGCGGCGTCGTGCGGCCAGGGCGCTGATCGCCTCCATCACGCAGCGGTTGGCCGCCGCCGCGGTCACCTCCGAGACGTCGTAGGCCGGCGCCACCTCCACGACGTCCATGCCGACCAGCTCCACCGACCGGACGATCTGGCGGACTGCGCGCAGCAGCTCGCGGGTCAGCAGGCCGCCCGGCTCCGGCGTCCCGGTGCCCGGTGCCATGCCGGGATCGATCACGTCGATGTCCACCGACAGGTAGATCACCTCGGGGCCGTCGAGCGCCTCGGCGATGGCATCGGCCACGACCGCCTCCGCGCCACGCTCCTCGATCTCGGTCATGAAGTGGTAGCGCAGGCCGTTCTCCGCCATCCACGCCAGGGTCTCCGGTGGCGGCCAGTAGCCGCGCAGACCGACCTGCACGAAGTTGCGCCCCGCCACCGCGCCGGTCTCGATCAGGCGGCGCATGGGAGTCCCGTGCGAGCGCAGGACGCCCCAGGTCGTCGCGGCCGTGTCGGCGTGCGCGTCGAAGTGCACCACGCCCAGCCGCCGCGGGGCGACGTGCTCGGCGACCGCCGCGGCCGACGGGAAGGTGATCGAATGGTCCCCGCCGAGCACGATGGGGATCGCCCCAGTCTCGGCCACGGCAAGCACCTTGCGCTTGATGACCTCGTGCGAGCGGTCCATGTTGGCCGGCACCACCGGGGCGTCGCCGGCATCGACCACGTCGAGCCACTCGAAGGGCGAGATCCCCAGCTGCAGCGAGTTGACCGACCCGGCGTGGTAGGTGGCCGCCCGGATGGCACGCGGCCCGAAGCGCGCCCCGGGGCGGTGGCTGACCGCGTCGTCGAAGGGGGCGCCCACGATGGCCACGTCCGGCTGCCGCTCGGCCAGCGCCGCGTCGTCAAGCCAGTCCAGCTTCTGGAAGCTCGGCAGCCCGACGTAGCTCGGCAGGTCGAAATCGGCGAACTCGTGGTAGGGGTCCACGCCGACCGGCGGGTTCTCGTCGTTGGTGCCGCGGTGGCGGCGGATCTCGTCAGCCATCGGTGGCGAGAGCCTCCTTCGTCTGCGAGCGGACGCCGTCGCGGCGCGGAGCAGGCCCGCTCAAGCCGAAGCGCGGGCGATGGTACCAGACCCCCGGAAGCCCCCTGCTACCATCGAGGGCCGATGGTCACGCCGGAGCCCACCTACTCCATCGAGGAGGCGAACGCCCTGGTTCCCGAGGTACGGGCCGTGCTCCTGCAGCTCGCCGTGGAGCACCGTCGCATGGCGCGCGCCCACGACGAGATGCACCGCCGCCTGGAGGGAAATGGCGACCCACAGTCCCTCGAGCAGGCCGGACGCCACGAGGCGGAGATGGCGGAGATCGGCGAGGGAATCCGGACCCTGGAAGCGCACCTCGACAGTCTTGGCGTGCAGCTCCGAGACCTGGAGATGGGGCTCGTCGACTTCCCCGGGGAGCGCGACGGGCGCCGCGTCTGGCTCTGCTGGCGTCTGGCCGACCCGCGAGTCGCGTACTGGCACGGGACCGATGAGGGCTACGCGACGCGGAGGCCCTGGTGACCGGCCTGCTGGTGGTCGGCGACGCGATCCTGGACGTGACCGTGGCGCCCTCGCGCCCGATGCGCCCCGGCGGGGACGTGGCGGCCGTCATCCGGCTCGGGGCTGGGGGCCAGGGGGCGAACGTGGCGGTCCGCCTCGCGCGGCGAGGCGCGTCGGTCAGGCTCGCGGCTCCGGTCTCCGACGACGTGTCCGGGCGCCTGCTGCGCGAGGCGCTCAGTGGCGACGGCGTGCAGCTGGCGGACATGCCGGCCAGCCGCACCGCGGTCGTCGTGGCGCTGCTGGATGCGGGAGGGGAGCGTTCGATGCTCTCGGACCGGCAGACGATCGACACGGCGCGCGTGGAGGCGGCCATGCCGGGGCACGACTGGATCCACGTCTCGGCGTACGCGCTGGTTGACGACCGCGAGGGGGACGCGCTGGCCGCCGCGCTCGGCCGGCGGCCGGCCGGGGCGCGGCTGAGCCTGGCGGGCGGCTCCATCGCGCCGGAGCCGGCCGTCGTCTCGCGCTTCCTCAGCCGGCTGGAGGCCGCGCGCCCGGACCTGCTGGTCGTCTCGCGCGAGGAGGCCGCCGCGCTGCTCGGCAAGCCGGCGCAGCTGGCGCGGGACCATGCGCGCGACCTGGCGGGACGCGCCCCGCTGGTGCTGGTCACCGCCGGCAGCGCTGGGAGCGTGGCAGCCATCGGCGGCGAGATCCACGAGGTGCCGGCGCCGGAGCTGCCGGGACCGGCCCTCGACTCGACCGGCGCCGGCGACGCGTACGTGGCCGCGGTGATCGCCGACCTTGCCATCGGCGAGTGGCCGCCGGCCGTGGACGACCTGCGCGCGGCGATGGAACGCGGCAGCCGAGCGGGCGGGCTGGTCGCCCGGGTGGTGGGAGCGCAGGGCCGCATCGAGGGCGAGGCGACGGCGACATGACCGCGCCGCAGCTCGCCGTCTCCGACGAGGTGGCCGATGCGCTGGCCTCCGGCCGCCCTGTGGTGGCGCTGGAGTCGAGCCTGGTGGCGCAGGGGCTGCCAGCGCCGCACAACCTGGAGACGGCGCGCGCCGCCGAGGGCGCAGTGCGCGAGGCGGGGGCGGTGCCGGCCACCACGGCCGTCGAGGGCGGCTTCCTCGTGCTGGGCGCCTCCGATGAGCTGCTCGAACGCCTCGCCGACCCGGCGGCGCGGCCGCACAAGGCCGCCTCACGCGACCTGGGGCCGCTGCTGGCCTCGGGCGCGCTGGCCTCGACCACCGTCTCGGCCACGATGCGCATCGCGGCCATTGCCCGCGTGCGGGTCTTCGCCACGGGCGGGATCGGCGGCGTGCACCGCGGTGCGTACTCGTCGTACGACGTCTCGTCGGACATCGACGAGCTGGCCGCGACGCCGGTCGCGGTCGTCTGCTCGGGGGCCAAGGCGATCCTGGACCTACCCGCCACCCTGGAGCTGCTGGAGACGCGCCGCGTGCCGGTGGTCGGGTACGAGACCGAAGAGCTGCCGGCCTTCTACTCGGCCTCGTGCGGCCTGCCGCTCGCGCACCGCGTGGACGGTCCGCAGGCCGCGGCGCGGGCCGTCGCCGCGCACCTCGCCCTGCCCGGCGCCGGCGGCATCCTGCTGGTGCAGCCGCCCCCCGCCGACGTCGCGCTGCCCGTCGGGGAGGTCGACGGCTGGATCGACGAGGCGCTCACCGCCGCGAACGACGCGGGCGTGCGCGGCGGTGCGGTGACCCCCTTCGTCCTGGGACACCTGGCACGCGCCTCGGAGGGCAGGGCCCTGCGCGCCAACATCGGCCTGATCGTGAACAACGCGCGGACGGCAGCGGACATCGCGGTCGCCCTGGCGGACATCGGGGAGCCGGTCGCACCGGGCTGACCGGCCCTATCGGTCTCGGGGGCGGGGGAGTATCCTGCGCGGCAGGTGAGCCGAGAGGCTGCAGGAGGGTGCGCATGCGGATCTACGACGGGAGCCCGCGCCAGGACTGGGAGGAGGTGCTGCGCGCCATCGGCGCCTTCGCCGATCGCGAACGCCTCAAGGAGCTCCTCTTCCTGGAGCTGGAGGACGGCTTCCTGCTCCAGGGCCTGGGCGTCCCGGCCGGTGGCGCCGACTCGGACACCATGGGCACCCTCGCCAAGCGCACCTACGAGCTGCTCGACGACCAGGTGGCACAGCTCCTGGAAGAGGCGACCGCGCAGCGCGGCAGCGCCGAGGACGACATCCCGCACCTGGGCGTGGCCAACTACTACGAGCAGGCGCTCCGCATCATCGGCGCCTGGGTCGACCGCGAAAAGGCACGCGACCTGTTCTTCTTCGAGCAGGATGGATCGTTCGTCATGCGGACGCTGCAGGCGGGATCCGGCGGGAGCATCGGCCACCGGTTGGCCGAGTTCACTCGCGAAGAGATTGTGGCTATGATCGAGTCCGCACCACAGCAGCGAAGTCCCGCGTCGGCGACCCCCGGCGCCCCATCAGGGGAGGCCCAGCAATGAAGGCACTCAAGGTCCTGGCCATCAGCATCGGCGCATTGCTCGCCGCGCTGATCGTCATCCCGCTCACCATCCTGGCCGGCCTCTTCGTCTGGCTGAAGCTGACCGAGGAGACCGAGGACGACGACCTCGAGATCGAGGACACCGTCTAGGAGCAAACCGGCACATCAGGGACCGATGCGGGCGCCCGCCAGGGGCGCCCGTTCGCTTCGCCCGCCGGGTCTGCCCGGCGGGCGGTAATGGCGCGCGGTCAGCCGGTGCTGAGCGCCCAGGCCGCGGTCCAGGCCACCGCCGCCAGCAGGATCCCGTACCACAGTCGCCGCGCGCTGCCGGCGCCCTGTGCCACCGCCGCCAGGCCGGTGAGCCCGAGCGCCAGCGTGGGCCCGGTGGTCCGCCCACCGGCCGTCAGCGCCACGCCCACGCCGATGCCCACGGCCATCGCCAGGCCCCAGGCTACCCACGTCGAGCGGCGCTCGCCGAGCAGCTGGGCGAGGCTGCGCGAGCCGGCGGCCGCGTCGGCTTCGAAGTCGCGCGTCACGTTGGCCAGGTGCGCGGCCGCCGCGAACGGCGCCACCAGGGGCACGGCGGCCAGCACCCGCTCCAGCGGGACGCCGACCCCGGCGGCGACCCACAGCGGCAGCAGGCCGAAGCTCACCAGGTAGGGGAGCACCGAGCCCGGCGTGCGCGACAGCCACAGGTTGTAGGCCAGCGCCGAGAGCGTGGCGCCGGCGCCGAGCAGCAGCGGCAGGGTTCCCAGCCGCAGCGAGGCGGCGAGCTGCAGCGCGAGCCCCGCGGAGGCGATCCACAGCGCCGACTCGGTCGACAGGTCGCCCCCGGCCAGCGGCTTCTCCACCCGCCCCGCGGCCTGGTCCCGCGCGCGGTCCACGATGTCGTTGACGGCGCCGGTGAAGACCTGCGAGCCGAGCACCGCGGCCACCGTCAGCAGCCAGCGTCCGTCGACCGCGCCGCCGGCCTGAGTGAGGAGGATCGCGCCGAGCGCCCCGGAGAGCGCCATGACCGCCACGGTCGGGGCCGGGTGGACGAGGCGGACGGCTGCGGAGGCGGTGCGAAGGATCCGCATGGAGCCCATCGTACGGTGCCCGGTACCATCCGATCGTGGAAGGCGAGGTGACGTTCACCGCGGTCGAGGTGTTCGTTGCGCTGGTGGCCGCTGCCGGGGTCGTCGGCCTCCTGGCTCGACGGATCGCGGTGCCGTACACGGTCGCGCTGGTGGTCTTCGGGCTGGCCGCGGCGCTGTTTGCACCCGACCTCGACTTCGAGATCGCGGAGGACCTCGTCCTCGTCGTTCTGCTGCCCGGCCTCATCTTCGAGGCTGCCTACAACCTGGACCTTGCCGAGCTGCGGCGTTCGTTCGGTGGGGTCACGCTGCTGGCCGTGCCAGGGGTGGTCGTCTCGGCGCTGATCGTGGCCGCGGTGCTGTGGGCGGCGACCGACATCCCCTTCGAGCTCGGCTTCGTCATCGGTGCCATGGTCGCGGCCACCGATCCCGCGGCAGTGATCGCGACCTTCCGGCGGTTGGGGTCGCCGAAGCGGCTCACCACGCTGGTCGAAGGGGAATCACTGTTCAACGACGGCACCGCGCTGGTCGTGTTCGCGATCGCCCTGCAGGCGATCCGCACCAACGTCAGCGCGGCAGAGGCGGTCTGGATCTTCGGCGTCACGGTCGTGGTCAGCGCCGGCATCGGGATCGTCATCGGCTGGGCTGCCTCGCGCCTGATCGCCACCGTCGACGACCACCTGCTGGAGCTCACCGTTTCGCTGGCGGCGGCCTACGGCGCGTACCTCATCGCCGACCTGCTCCACGAGTCGGGGATCATCGCCACCGTCGTCGCGGGCATGGTGCTGGGCAACTACGGGCGACGTATCGGCATGAGCGCGCGGACGCAGGAGGCCCTCGACACCGTCTGGGAGTTCGTGGCCTTCCTGCTGACGGCCCTGGTCTTCCTGCTGGTCGGCCTGGTGATCACCTTCCCCTCCCTCATCGACGCGCTGTGGCCGATCGGCGTGGGGATCGCCGCCATCCTGGTCGGCAGGGCGTTCGTCGTGTACGTCCTGCTGGGCGGGACCTCACGCCTGATCAGCGACCGGATCCACCCGGCCATCCCGCTCGCGTGGCTCCACGTGATGTTCTGGTCGGGCCTGCGCGGCGGCGTGGCGGTCGCCATGGCCCTCTCGCTGCCGGGCGACCTGCCGCAGCGCCAGCTGCTGCAGGAGGTGACGTTCGGCATCGTCCTGTTCACCCTGCTGGTGCAGGGCACCACCACGGGGCTGGTCATCCGGCGCTCGGGCGCCGGTGCCGCGCAGGTTCGCGATCACGGCTCCTGAGCGGGGGTTCTCGCGCGGTCCGCGCGCCGCGCTGGCACGACGTATGCATCGTTGCCGCAGCATGAACAAGAACGCCGATCGAGCCCGTCGTCGGGGCACCGTGCGCTCCCTGGTGAACCACCTGGAGCAGCACATGCGCCTGCAGCGAGAGCTGTTCTGGCATCCGCGCATGGGGCTCCCGGGGGCGCGCCAGCCGGCGCCGGTACGCATCTCGGCCGACGCGCGACGGAGCTGGACCCGCCGCTGAGGTCGATTCCACCGGCCGCCGGTCCTCGCGTGCCGCGCGACGGCGATGGGACGTCGCGGCGATGCGCTACACTGATACCCCGAGTTGGAGTGACGCCCCACTTGCGTGTTGCCCACTAATCCGGGACGCCCCAGTCACCGCGGCAGAGGTAGCTGAGCAATGCCGAAGTATGTCTTCGTCACGGGCGGCGTCACCAGCTCGCTCGGCAAGGGCATCACGGCCGCCTCCATCGGGCGAATCCTGAAGGCGCGCGGCATCCCGGTCTCGATCCTGAAGCTGGATCCCTACATCAACATCGACCCCGGGACCATGTCGCCCTACCAGCACGGCGAGGTCTTCGTGACCGATGACGGCGCCGAGACCGACCTGGACCTGGGCCACTACGAGCGCTTCATCGACGAGAACCTGTCGCAGGCCAGCAACGTCACCACCGGGCGCATCTACCAGAGCGTGATCGCCAAGGAGCGCCGCGGCGACTACCTGGGCGGCACGGTGCAGGTCATCCCGCACATCACCAACGAGATCAAGGAGCGCATCGCGCGCGTCGCGCGCGAGGGGACCGGCAGCGTCGCCGCCTCGGGGCTGGCGGCCCACGGCGTGGTGATCGTGGAGGTGGGCGGCACCGTCGGCGACATCGAGTCGCTGCCGTTCCTGGAGGCGATCCGCCAGATGCGCAAGGACGTCGGGCGGCGCAACGTGCTGTACGTGCACGTCACCTGGCTGCCGCAGATCGGCGCCACCGGGGAGCTGAAGACCAAGCCGACGCAGCACTCGGTCAGCACCCTGCGCGGCATCGGTATCCAGCCGGACGTGATCGTGCTGCGCAGCGACGAGCCGATCGACGACGAGGTCCTGGACAAGGTCGCCCTCTTCACCGACGTCGACGCCCACGCCGTGATCCCGCTGCGGACGGCGCGCAGCATCTACGAGGTGCCGCTGCAGCTGGAGCGGGCCGGGATGGGCAAGCTCATCACCCGCGAGCTGGAGCTGCCGACCACGGAGCCGGACCTGTCCGATTGGCAGGAGCTCATCGGCCGCATCCGAGCCCCGCGGCCCGAGCTGGAGGTCGCGATCGTCGGCAAGTACACCGAGCTGCCCGATGCCTACATCAGCGTCACAGAGGCGCTGAAGCACGCTGCCCTGCACCATCGCGTCGACGTCAAGGTGCGCTGGGTGCGCTCCGAGCAGCTGGAGCGGCTGGAGCCCGACCAGGTCGCCGAGGAGCTGAAGGGCGTGGCCGGCGTGCTGGTCCCCGGCGGCTTCGGGTATCGCGGGGTGGAGGGCAAGGTCCGGGCCATCCGATGGGCCCGGGAGAACCGCATCCCCTACCTGGGCCTGTGCCTGGGTCTGCAGTGCGCGGTGATCGAGTTCGCCCGATACGCGCTCGGCACCGATGACGCCAACAGCAGCGAGTTCAACGTCTTCACCGAGCACCCGGTGATCGACCTGATGCCGGACCAGACCGACGTCACCGACAAGGGCGGCACCATGCGCCTGGGCCTGTATCCCGCCCGGCTGGAGGAGGGCTCGCTGGCGCGAGCGGCCTACGGGGCGGAGATCGCCTACGAGAGGCACCGCCATCGGTTCGAGGTCAACAACGCCTACCGCGAGCGGCTGGCCGAGGCCGGGATGTGGTTCAGCGGCGTCTCGCCGGACGGTCGCCTGGTGGAGTACATCGAGCTGCGCGACCACCCGTGGTTCGTGGCCACCCAGGCGCACCCCGAGCTGAAGAGCCGGCCGAACCGGCCGCACCCGCTGTTCCGCGACTTCGTGGGAGCGGCCGCCGCGCACGCCGGGCTGGCCGTGGCCGCGGACGCGCCGTCCGCTGAGGCGGCCGAGGCGGAGCCCCGCGTCGTGGAGTCGGCGAGGGAGCGATGACCACGCGGACCCGTCGCAGCGCGTCGCGCTTCGACCTGGCCGACTACTCGGCCGGGATCGAGCGCTTCTCGCAGCAGGTCAACGAGGCGTACTACCGGCAGCGTGCCGGCCTGGCCGACGAGATGGGCCTGGAGGCGATCTACGCCGACCACGCCACGCTCTTCGCGGACGCGTCGCTCGACGCCCTGCGCCGCCAGGCCGCCGGCGACGGCGACGAGGCGGACCAGGCGCGCACCCTGCTGGCCTTCGCCGTCGAGGAGCGGCTGGGCATGGAGGTCGCCGACCTCACCGATCGCATCGAGGCCGCCGAGTCCCGCGCGGTGATCATCTGGCGCGGCGAGCGCATCGGTTATCGCGACGCGTGGAACCGGGCCACCGACACCACGCTCCGCGCGGAACGCAACGGCCTGGCCGACTCGTACTACGACGCGGTCGAGGCCATCAACCCGATGCGACAGGAGCGCTTCGAGCGGATGGCGGCCGCGGTGCGAGCCCTTGGCTACGCGGACGTGCCCGACATGGTCCGCCAGCTGGCCGGCTTCGACCCCGATGAGCTGGCCGCCGGCCAGCGCCGCTTCCTGCTGGACTCGGAGACCTACCATTTCGCGGCGCTGCGCCGCTTCCTGGCCGAGATCGACATCGAGCAGGGCGACGCCTCGCGCGTCGACCTGGCGCGCATCCTGCGCGGCGGCGGCTGGGACGCCTGGTTCCCGGCGCGCGGCATGCTCCCCGCCCTGCGCAGCACGCTGGCCGGGATGGGGATCGACCT
>DASUSP010000067.1:0-12418 GCA_036375035.1 Candidatus Limnocylindria bacterium | reverse complement strand
GGCCAGAGGCGGGGATCCATGTCGGCCAGGGCCGGGTGGTACTCGGTCATGCCGGTGTCGACCAGCACGCGCGCATCGGGATGGTCGATGACGTGCACGTAGATCGGCATCCGCTCGCCCTCGACGTGCAGGTCGGCAACGAGGATTGGCGTGATGGTGATTGAGGTGGGGGTGTTCATTGCGTCGCCTCATGATGACGCGGTTCGGACTGGTGCGACGCCGGGCACGCCCGGTGCAGGAGGATCCTTCCCGACGGAGACCGGCAATACGAGGAGTGGTCATGTTGCTCTGGAGCGAGCGCAGGGGGCCTCGGCTTCGGGAGATCGGTGCGGACCTCGCCACCGCGGCCTGGCTGACGATCTGGGCCGTCCTGGGCATTCGCCTGTACAGCCGTCTGGCTGAGTTCGCAGGCACGGGGCGGCTGATCCGCGATGGCGGCAACAACCTGCGCGAGACGGGCGGCGAGGTGGCGAACGTCTTCCAGGGCATTCCCCTGGTCGGGGCCGATGCCGCTGTCCGAATCCGCGATGCCTTCGGCGTCACTGCTGATCCCGTGGTCCAGTTCGGGACCGATCTCGAGCGGCTGCTGCTCATGATCGCTGCGCTGCTCGGCCTGATCGTGGTGGCCATCGCCCTCGTGCCCTGGCTGAACCGATACGTCCCCTGGCGGGTCGCGCGCGTCCAGCGCCTCAATGCAGGTGCGCGGGTCATTCGGGGTGGCATTCTTCACGCCCACGCGCAGCGACACGAGCTGCACGAGCTTCTGGCGTCGCGCGCCCTGCATCGGCTCGACTACGACCAGCTCCTGAAGTACACGCCGGATCCATTCGGGGACTGGACCGAGCGCCGATTCGATCGGCTCGTCCAGGCCGAGCTGGAGACCGTCGGTCTGGCCCGGGCCTAGGTTCGCGCGGTTGCGCATCGGCTCATTTGGTGCCGCGGACGGCCCAGGCGCGGGCCGTGAGGGTGATGGAGCCGTCGGCTGCTGTGGGCAGACGGCGTCGGAGCTCTTCCGCCAGCTGCGTGCGGCGAGCCTCCGAGAGCGTGGCGACGTAGGTCCCGGCCGGACCCTGGCCGCCCAGGAAGGGCTGCCAGTAGGCGTCGAATCCGTCGAAGCGTCGCTGGACTTCGATGCCCGACGTCTGGACCTGCGACAGCCCGGCATGGGTGAAGAGCGCGGCGAGCGGCTCTGGACGGCAGAGCGGGAAACGGCTCCGGCCCTCGTCCAGTGCCTGCGCACTCGGGTCGAGCTGCGTCGCGGCGTCCCAGAAATGGCGGAGGAAGCGCATGCCCTCGGCGTAATCCCACACGTAGGCGGCCACCACGCCACCCTCGCGGCAGACACAGCGCTTCGCTGCCAGCGCAGCCGCTGGATCCGGCACGAAGTTCAGGACCAGCCCCGAGACCACGGCATCGAACTCATCGGCAGAGAACGGAAGGTCCTCCGCGCGACCGCGTCGCACCTCGGCCGGGATCGGCAATCCACGGGCCCCGAGCGCCAGGAACGCGTCCGATGGGTCCACTGCCGCCAGGCGCGACGGCGACGCGTGCGCGGCGATGGCGCGCAGCACGGCCCCCGTGCCTGAGCCCACGTCGAGCCAGGCCGACCCGGATGGGACGTCCAGCCACGCCACGAAGAACGGCGCGACGAGGCGACTCCACTGGCCCATGAAGCGGTCGTAGTCGCCGCCCTGGTCCCAGCGGTCGCCCCTGTCGCCCGCGCGTCTCGCCATTGCTCGCGGAGCCTACCAGCGCTTGCGGCACGGGCCATGGAAGCAATGGCGGTCTCCGCAGCCTGAGCTCCTGGGTATCCTGCCGCCCGATCGTGAGACGACCGCGATGACTTCCAGCGCACCCGCCGGTCCTAGAATCGAATCAGTTGCGGAGCAGGACATCCGATGCGCAGCGTGACCTATTCAATGAGCGCCTCGCTCGACGGCTACATCGTCGGGCCGGACGGCGGGTTCGCCTGGGGGGCGCCCGACCCGGAGGTCTTTCGCTTCTGGATCGACGAGATCCGCGGGGTCGGCGTCCACCTGCTGGGCCGGCGGCTGTACGAGACGATGCTGTACTGGGAGACCGCCGACCAGGACGGGTCGCTCGACGAGGCGGAGCTGGAGTGGGCCGCGCTCTGGAACCCGCTGCCCAAGGAGGTCTTCTCCACGACGCTGTCGGCGGTGCAGGGCAATGCCCGATTGGCCGCCGCCGGCCTGGCGGAGGAGATCGCGCGGTTGCGAGCCGAGCCGGGGGAGGGCGAGATCGCGATCGGCGGAGCGACGCTCGCCGCCGAGGCGGCCGCGCTGGACCTGATCGACGAGTACCGGGTCGTGGTCTACCCGGTGCTGGTCGGCGGCGGCACCCCGTTCTTTCCCCGGGATGAGCGCCGCGTGGACCTGGAGCTCGTCGAGACCCGCACCTTCAGCTCGGGAGTCGAGTACCTCCGCTACCGCGTGGCGCGGTAGCGGACTCGTCAGCTGATGTGCTCCATGGCCACGCGCCATCGGCCATCACCGTCTCGGCGCCACACGAGGATTCCGCGCACGTGAACGTTTCGACGGTCTGACGGCTCGCCACTGATCCAGGAGGCATCGGTCCAGACAGCGGCGAGGTCGCCCGAGCCCAGCGTCCGCAGGGGACGGATGGAGACCTCCGAGAGCGGTCGCATGGACCGCGCCATCTCCAGCAGAGCCTGGCGGCCCTCGACCCCGTGCTCGCCGCCCGCGTCGAAGACCGCGTCCTCGGTGTAGTGGTCGACCCAGGCCGTCGGATCGTCCGACCCGAGGGCTACCGCAAGCTCCCGCTCGGCCGATCGCAGCATCGCATCGTCAAAGGGCGCGTCCTGGTGGGTCACCCAGGTAGCGTGGCGGCCCTGTCAAGGTCCCATCGCCGGCTGAGCGTTTCCGACCCGTGGTGCCGTCTTACCTGCAGACGGGCTCCTTCGGCCCGAACATGACAGGAGGGAATCCGGTGCGTATCCTGTTCTTCCGGCGTCGCCGAGCTGCTGCTTCCTCGCTGCTGGCCATCGCCATGCTGCTGGCCACGACGGTGAGTGCCTCCGCCGGTCGGCCAGACGCGGTGGATCCGAGCCTCATGTCGCCCCCGCTCAATCCGTCGTTCGACTGGGAGTGCTGGCGCACGGGTTCCGGCATCGTCTGCGACGGCGAGCGGACGACCACCTACACCGCCGTCGAGGCGCTTCCGTGTCCAGGCGGCTGGATCTACGCGACCGGATCCGCGTACGACACGCTGCGGCGCGTCGGTGATGCCGACGGTCGAGCGCTGTCGACGCTCGGCACCACGCGGATCGATGACCAGCTGAGCCTATCGCCCGAATTCGACGGGATCGTAGGTCGTGCTCATAGCAGCTGGACGGACGCATACGACTATCCGGTCCCGGGCGAGCTCGCGTCCCGCACCGTCACACGACGCGGCGTTGACGTCCTGCTGACGGTCCCCGGGCAGGGGCTAATCGTCCTCGACGCCGGGATCAAGTCCTGGGACATCGACAACAACCTTCTCTTCGCGCACGGCCCGCACCCGTTGATCGACGACATCGAGGGCGTGCTTGCGGCGACCTGCGATGCGCTCAGTGGAGGGTGAGGCTGGTCACGAGCGCGTGGTCTTGAGCGCGGCGTGACCTTGACCATACCGGCCACACTTAGCCGCGTGGGTGAGGGTCATGTCGGTCCCGACGCCGAACCCATCGCGGGACCCATCGCCGACATGGTGTCTGCCATCGAGCGCGACGATGGGCAGGCCCTGTTCGGCTTCGCGCTCCGCCTGGGACTCACTGCGTCGGAAGCCGATGACGCCGTCCAGGAGACCCTGGTCAAGGTCTACCTGGAGCTGCGGCGTGGAGTCGCGATCCTCAACCCGCGGGCGTGGGCCTTCCGCGCCTGCCACCGGGTCTGCATGGACCATCACCGGCGGTCCCGCCGTCGGCTCCGCACGCTGGAACGCGTTCCGCCCGCACCTGTAACTGTCAGGGCCCCGGGCACAGACGACGATTCCGCGGTCTGGGACGAGGTCGATCGCCTGCCACCGCGACAGCGCCAGGTGCTCTACCTGCGGTACGTGGCGGACATGACGTTCGATCAGGTCGGCGCCACGCTCGGGATCAGCGCCAGCGCGGCGCGCAGCCACGACACGCAGGCTCGCGCCATCCTGCGCAAGAGCCTCGGACCGGGGAGCGGATGATGGACGACGAGCGCGTCGGCCGGGCCCTGCGCCACGGCCCGCCGGCTGACCCGCGGTTCGAGCCGAGTGGCCGGTGGATCCAGCTCGCCCCCGCCCTGGAGCTCGAGGCGCAGCGCTCCCGACGTCATCGGGTCCAGGCGTTCGCCGGCCTTGCAGCCGTGGCCGCAGTGCTCGTCGTGGCGGCCGTGGTCGCCGGACCCCTTCTCGATCTCCGCGAGCGCGGGGTCGGTGGCCTGGTGGCCGATGTCGAGCGCCGCGGCGTCATCCGAGTGGCAATTGACGGCGGTCCGCCGCTGGCGTTCGGGCCTTCGGTGGGCTATGACGGCTTTGACATCGACGTGGCGCGCGATGTGGCCGCGCGGCTCGGCGTCCGGCTCGAGCTCGTGGTCGTCCCACGCAACGAAATCCTGCAGCCGGCATCCGACGGAGAATGGGACGTGGCCATGAGCTTCGTGCCCGACGTGGCTCCCCTGGGACCGGCGGCGCTCACGACCGATGCGTACGCGGTCGTGCCCGGCGGCTTGGGACTGCGCCAGGATGATGACGCATCGGCTCCGGAGGATCTCGCCGGCGCGTCGCTGTGCGTGGTCTCCGGTTCGGCCGCGGAGGCATGGATGACCGGCCGGTTTGGCTCGCCGCCGGCGGATGCGGAGCTCGTCGTGCGAGCCACGCTGGAAGAGTGCCTTGCAGCCGTCACTGACCGCATCGTGCGGGCCGTGGTCGTCGACCGCCGCTCCGACCTCGGCGGTGCGGGCCTGCGAGTCCTCGACTCGCCACCGTTCGAGCTGCGCCTGGTTGCGGTCGTCGATGGCTCGACGGATGGCGCCTCGTCCCTCGTCGCGCGGCTCGACCAGCTGTTCGCCGAGATGGCCGCCGACGGGACGATTCGCGAGTATGGACAACGCCGCTTCGCCGGCGACGACGTGACGCCACCCACGGACTGAGCGTTCTTCCACATGCCGCGCGTCTCACCGGCAGATCCTTCCACCCAGAGGACGAACGCCATGCGTCGCACCCCACCGCTGCTCCTCGCATCCGCGCTGCTCCTGGCCGGGTGCGGCCAGGCGACGACCGCGTCCCCCTCGGCGTCGCCCGATGATCCAGTGGCCGTGGGCGGGTCGGCCATGTATCGGGGTGGAAGCGACCGCACCGGCGTCTTCATCGGTCCGGCCCCGGAGGGCCAGCCAACCGAAATGTGGCGCCTGCAGGTCGGGGCATCCATCCGGTCGCAACCTGCCGTCGTCGATGGCGTGGCCTACGTTGCGGCCGACGACGGGAGCGTGTACGCCATCGAGCTGGCGACAGGCGCCGAGATCTGGCGCCACGATGCAGGTGAGGGTCTGTCGTCTTCGCCAGCCGTGGCCGATGGCCTCGTCGTCGCCGTGACCATTGGCGGGCGCGTACTGGCTCTGGACACCGAGACGGGTGACGAGCGGTGGTCGCTCGAGGCCGATGCGGGACCCGAATCGATGCCGGCGATTGTCGACGACACCCTGTTCCTTGGGACGGATGCGGGGACTGTCTTGGCGCTCGATGTGGCCTCAGGCGACGAGAGGTGGGCGTACGACGCGGGCGCCCCGGTATTTCGCAGTGTCGCGGTCGGCGGAGGGTCGGTGTACCTCGGCGCGCAGGACGGCACCGTCCACGCGGTCGATGCGGCGACCGGAGAGCGCCGTTGGAGCATCCAGAGCGTCAGCGGAGCCCTCGGCACGCCGACGGTCAGCGGTGACACGCTCTACGTCGTCATCCTGGACACGCCGCACTCGCAGGTCGTGGCCCTCGCGACCGACGACGGGGCCGAGCGCTGGCGGTTTGAGCCGGATGAGGCGGCCGGGATCCGGCCCGTCGTGCTTGCCGATCAGACCCTGTACGTCACCGACCGCGGCGGGACGATCTACGCGCTCGATCCACGCAGCGGCTCGGTGCGCTGGTCGTACTCGCAGGAGAGCGAGATCAGCGCCGGCCCGGCCTTTGTCGGCGGCCAGCTCTTCGTCGCCTCGTTCGACCGCATCTTCGCCCTGGACGTCGCCACCCAGACCGAGACCTGGAGCCACCCCATCGACGCGAGCGTTGACTATGGCCCTGCGGTCGCCGGCGGCTTCGTGCTGGCCGGCACATTCGGCGGCAGCCTCTACGCTCTTGGTTCCGGAGAGGGTGTGGCTCGTCCGTCGGCGACTGCGAGCCCGAGTGCGAGTCCGGAGCCCAGCGAGATCGTCGAGTTCGTGCGAGGTATCCCTTCCGAGCCGCGAATGATCTACACCCAGGGACCGGCGGTGGCGGACGACGGCACGACGTACGTGCTCGACGTGGCCGGTCGCGTTCTCGTGTACGACGCCACTGGCAAGCTGATCCGGGAGTTCGGCGAGCCTGGCAGCGACGAGGGTCAGCTGGACTTCATCCGCGACGACAACGACCTGGGGAACTCGATCGGTGACGTGGACATCGCGCCCGACGGGACAGTCTGGATCGCGAACCCTGACAACTTCCGGGTCGATCAATTCACGCCGGACGGTGAGTACCTGCAGTCGATCGGCTCGTTCGGATCGGGAGATGGCCAGTTCATCGACCCCATCGGCGTCGCCATCAGCGCCGACGGGAAGATCTACGTCGTTGACGACGAGCGCGACGTCATCCAGCGATTCTCAGCGGATGGCGCGTTCGAGCTGGCGTTCGCGGGGCATGGATCCGGCCCAGGTTTGCTGAATTTCACCGGATTCGGGGCATTTGGACCAGACGGGAGGCTGTGGGTGGCCGACTTTGGCAACGACCGAATCCAGGCGTTCGATGCCGAAGGCGCGTACCTGTCGCACTTCGGGGCGGGCGGCGCAGGCCCGGGCAGCCTCCGGCAGCCGACCGACGTCGCCATCGACGCCGCAGGCAGGATCTACGCGCTGGAGATGGGGAACCAGCGGATCCAGGTGTTCGAACCGGACGGCACGGTGATAGGGCAGGTTGGCGTGCCGAATCCGGCTGGCAGCCTGACGATCGCGAACGGCGAGCTGTACGTGACCGTCTACGGCGACCCGGCCGTCCACGTCTACCGGCTCCTCCTCCCCGGAGCCTGAGCCCCCTATCTCACGCCCGGACGCGGCTAGCCCTTCAGGCGCTGGGCCAGGGCCACGATGATCCCCTCGGGGCCTCGGACGTACACCATGCGCCAGATGTCCTCGTGCTGACCAACGCCACCGACCAGGCCGTAGCCGTCCGCGGCCAGCCGCTCGAGGATCGCATCCAGGTCGTCCACCTCGAACATGACGTTGCGCAGGCCCAGTTCATTGGACATGGCGTTGGGCGAACCCGGCTCGTGGTCGGGCCGTGTGAAGCTCGACAGCTCCAGGCCCGTTCCACCGTCGGGTGGTCGCAGCATGACGATCTCGCTCCGGGAGCCGGGTATCCCGATGACCGTGTCGACGAACTCGCCCTCCATCGGCGACCTGCCCTCGATCTCGAACCCCAGCCCGACGAAGAACGCCGTCGCCGCGTCGAGATCGGCGACCGTGACGCCGACATGGTCGAAGCGTCGAATACCCGACATCGACGCGATTCTGCCCCAGTACGCTTGACGACGCTATGCAGGAAGGCCATCCGATGGAACCGTCCGCCCTCGCGGACGACCTCAACGAACTCTCGGTCCTCGTGAACGTGGCGCATCGGTTATTGCTGGCCATTCGCGACGACGTCGAGGCGTCCGCCTCGCTCCAGGTGATCCTGGACGATCTGGACGCGGCGCACGACCAGCTTGACCTGGCGCTCGAACGCCTCGGGACCGCAATCGACCATGCCGATGCCGAGGCGGATCGCCAGCCGCGGGAGCAGCGACCGACAATTCATTGATCCGCCGGATGCCGGGTGGCCTGGACTCGGAAGGGCGTCGCGATGGCTGAGAAGGGGGAAAGGCCATTCAGGATCTGCCCATCCTGCGGGAGGATCCACGGGGATCCTCCGCAATGGAACGCTGATCTGGCGACCAGCGCTGCACGGTCTAGCGCTATCGGGCGTTCCTGAGATCTGCGTGAGGTGCGAGGACGAGTGCCACGGAAGTCGATGGGGCAATCGTCCCTGAGCGTTTCACGGTACCCCCGCGTCAGTACCTGCGTAGATCGGATCGAACAGGTCCGACGCGACGGGTTGGAGGGATACCATGCGCACGCTCAGAGTGGATGGAGCGCGGCTAACCGGCAATAGGCGGGTGCCCGCAGCGGCACTGGGGCTGGCCCTGGTCTTCGCCCTTGGGTTGACCGGCAGCACCGCGGCCGGACGAGTCAATTCGGTGGATCCCGCGTTCATGACGCCGGCACTCAATCCCACCTTTGACTGGGAGTGCTGGGGCGCGGGGGACCAGATCGTCTGTGAGGGCACGGCCACCGAGTCGTGGAGCGGGGTGGAAATCGGCTTGTGCGATGACGGCGGCGCACTGTATTCCACCGGTTTCGACAGTCGGCGCATTCGCCGCGTTTCGGACGCCGAAGGTCGTGCCCTCACCTCCCAGCTCTTCGTGCAGGCCCGAGACACAGTCAGCCGATCCCTGACGATGGACGGAACCGTCGCCAAAGGGATGGCGCAGTTTTATGTCTCCTTCGAGTGGGGCGTTCCCGGCGACCAGTCCACCCGAACGTCGATCCTTCACGGCATGGACGCTTCTGTCACTGTGCCCGGCCACGGCCTGCTGCTCCATCAGGTCGGCGTCATCTCCTACGACATCGACGACAACCTGCTCTTCGCGCGCGGGGTCCATCCGATCGTCGATGATGCCGATGCCGCGTTCGAGCAACTGTTCACGCAGGCGTGCGACGCGCTTGCCGATGACTGATGCATTGCCGGGTGCTTCCAATTCGAAAGGGTTGGGAGCACCCTCCCCTTCATGGGATTGCCTGTGGCGATAGCCGTGCTGTTGAGCCGCGGGGCCGATGCTTCCGGCGAGCGTCTGGCGACCGCGACGCATGTGCCGGCGCTGGTCGTCGCCTGGCTCGAGGACGGCGATGCCCAGGCGCTCTTCGGCTTTGTGAGGCGGCTTGGGCTTTCTGACGAACAAGCCGATGACGCCGTGCAGGAGGTCATCACGAGGCTTCTCACTGAGCACCGGCGGGGAGTAGCCATCATTGACCCGCGTTCATGGGCGTATCGGGCGATCTACCGGCTAGCCATGGATCAGCATCGATTTCGGACCCGGCTTCACGCTGTCGTCGGTGCCCTCGGTCGCCGAGGCGAACGCCGCGAGGTCGATGACACGGATCGGATCGCGGTGTGGTCGGAGGTCGACCGGCTTCCGGTGCGGCAGCGCCAGGTCATCTACCTGCGCTATCGGTCCGACCTGGGGTACCAGGACATCGGGCACGTGCTCGGCATCACGGCGAGCGCTGCCCGCTCGCACGCGACGCAGGCGATGGCCACGCTGCGCACAACGCTGGCCGGCTCGATCGAGGAGACGCAGTGATGGACCTCGAGCGCATCGAGCGCGCACTGCGAGACGGCCCGCCGGACGAGCCGTTGTACGTCCCGGGCTCCTTCGCTCGACCGCACATGTCGGCGTGGTTGTTCGCATTCGCGGGAGTGGCGGTGACGGCGGCGATCGTCATCGGCATCGCGATCGGCGTGGGCTTCGACGCGATGCGTGCGCCCCGTGTTGGTGCGCCGCTACCGTCGGCGGTCATGGCCGACCTCGAGGGCACGTGGGTGTCCGACGTGATCTCCCTCGACCAATGGGTCGATGAGCTCGTGGAGCGTGGTTTTGACCCGAATGACATTGGCAACTTCCTGTCGCATGACCCATTCGAGCGAACTGCCCGCTACCAGCTGGCCTTTGACTTGGGGCAAGTGACGATCAGCGCCGACTACGACGAGACGGGCATGCAGGTGCTGAGCCTCGGCGAGTACACCCTCCGGGACGGCGTCTTCTCGTACGTCGAAGCCAGCGACGCTCCGTCCGTCATCGGTGGGCCGTGCACGCTCGACGCCACGGTAAACCTGGACGGGTCCCGTCTCGTCTGGGAGAACGTCGAGCTGCATGGATGCGGCGTGGATCCGAGCATCGCGCACACCGTCTTTTTCGACCTTCTCCCGTACACGCGGCTGACGGGCGACTAGGGTTGCGGGCGCGATCAGCGAGGCTCCAGCGGGGGCCGACCGCGGTCGCTGAGTGTCACGCCGATGGCGGCGACAGTGACGCAGGCGATGGCGACAAAGGCGCTCGGCGGCAGGGCCTGGCGGAGGACGACGGCGCCGACCGCGGTGGCCACGACCGGCTCCAGCGTCACGATGACGCCATAGGCGCGCGCGGTCATCCGCCTCAGCGCCTCGCATTCGAGCGACAGTGGCAGGGCAGTGGAGAGAATCGCCACCGCCAGTGCGCCGGCCCGCAGCCCTAGGTCCAGCCGCTCGAGACGGCCGGCCACGAGCTCGAAAGGAAGCACGAACAGGCTCGCGGCGCCCATGGCCAGCGCGAGGCCGCCCGCACCACCGACGCGGCGCGCCACCGGCGGGCTGATCAGGACGAAGCTCGCCCAGCCGGCGCCGGCCGCCAGGGCGAGGCCGACGCCGAGCGGCTCAAGGTCGGTGCCGACGTCCGGCGTCAGCAGCAGCAGGCCCGCGACTGCGAGACCGATCCAGACGAACTCCTTGAGCCGTCTCGAGGTGGCGGCATGCGCAGGAAGGTCGTGCCGATCGGCCCCAGCGCATCGAACAGGTTCACCGCCACCGCCGCGCCCAGCTGGATGGAGACGATGGACACCAGCAGCAGCCCTGGCGGAGGGACCGCCGCCGTGGCGCGGGCGATTGCGCTGGACGAGAAGCCGGCGTCCGGCGCCATGGGCGGTCCTTCCTCGCGGATCGCTAGTACGGCGGCTGGAGTCGCGGGAACATGGGAAAGTGGCGAACGTTGAGGGTCGCGACCCTTCGTCCGAGCTCCATGGCCGTGGCGCCCACCACGAGATCGGCCAGGGACAGACCGGGATGGCTGCGGCGATATCGCCGGCCCAGCTCGCCGGCACGACGAGCGATCTCCTCGTTCACCGGCATCCAGTCGACAACCGCGAACAGCCGCTCAGCCGCCTTTCGCTCTCCGGATCGGAGCCCGGTCAGGATCTCCACCCGGGTCACCTCCGAGCAGATCGGCACCTCCGAGAGCGATGCCAGGTAGTCGAGCGCCTGCCGGCGGCCGCGGAGCTGGTCGACCAGGATGGTGGTGTCGACGACGGTCATTCGTGGCCCGGCTCCGTGACTCGCCTCCAGCGGTCGGCCTCACCCCGCCTCACCTCATCGACGTACGCGTCGCCGGAAGGGAGGCGGGGGATGGCGCCGAAGGTCGCATCGAGCGCGGCGCGGAACTGCGCAAGGCGACGAGCATCCGGGGACTCGGGCTGCGCGAGGTACTCGTCGATCGCCTCACGGATGATGTGGGACGACGTGGTTCCCTGCCGCCTGGCGCGCGCGGCAAGCTCCTTTGACTGGCCTGGGTCGAGGTAGATCTGCGTCCGCTTCACGATGTACGCAGTGTACATCACAAGTCAGCGCTGTCGGCGCGTGCCTCCCGGGCGCGGCGCTTGCCCTCGTGCATGGCCTGGACCCGGGCGACCGGGATGGTGTGGCCCTCCTCGATCAGCTCCGCGGGCAGGCGCTGCGGCTCGGGCATCTGTTGGCGCCAGGGGTCTCGGTCGCCCAGGTGGCGGAGCGCGGTGTGGATCGTGAAGTCGGCCGGCGCGATGTCGTCGAGGTCGTCCCAAGAGACAGGGAAGGAGACCGGGACGTGCGGCCGGACGCGAGGGCTGTAGGCGGCGACCACGGTGGCGCCACCGACCCGGGTGGAGTCGACGAAAACCTTGCCGCCGCGATCGGCCTTCACGAAGGCGGTGGTCGCGACCTCGGGATCCAGCTGCTCGGCCCGGACGGCGATGGCCCGCGTGGCCGCGGCGGAATCCTCGAAGGACACCATATCGATCGGCACGAAGATGTGCAGCCCCTTGGAGCCGCTGGTCTTGAGGGCGCCGGCCAGTCCGGCATCGGCCAGGGCCTGGCGAACGGCGCGAGCGGCCCGGACCGCCATGGCGAAGGCATCGGCCTCGGGTGGATCCAGGTCGAGGACCAGGTGGGTGATGTGGTCCGGCTGGTCGACGCGCACGAGCGCGGGGTGGTACTCGATCGCGCGCTGATTGGCGAACCACAGCAGCGTCCGCCGGTCGTTGCACAGCGCGTACGAGACGTCCCGCTTCGACGACTCCGCCCACCA
>DASUSP010000066.1:0-5853 GCA_036375035.1 Candidatus Limnocylindria bacterium | reverse complement strand
GGCGGCCCGCCGATCTGGCTGGGGACGCAGGGCATGCAGCGCGGCCTGCGGATCGTGGCCGAGTTCGCCGACGGCTGGAACCAGACCTACGAGCCGGAGAGCTTCCCGGCCAAGCGCGATGCGCTGCTCCGCCACTGCGAGGACGTGGGCCGCGACCCGGCCGAGATTGAGATCAGCGCCCAGGTGCGCCTGGGCAAGGGACACAGGGCGGCGCTGGATGCGGCGATCTACCTGGTGGAGCGTGGCGTGCAGCACGTGATCCTGCTCATGCCGGCTGAGCACGGTCCGGCCGGGCTGCAGCGCCTTGCCAACGAGATCGCCGTGCCGCTGCGCGAACGGTTCGGCTGAGACGGTGGCCGGCGGAGGCGACGCGCCACGAGCGTGGCTGCTGGGGATCGGCAGCGAGCTGCTGCTGGGCGAGACGGTCGACACCAACTCCGCGTTCCTGGGCGGCGAGCTGGCGCGGGCCGGGGCGGAGGTGGTCGCCTCGCGCCACCTGGCGGACAGCCGCGCGCTGATCGCCGACGCGTTCCGCGAGGCGCGCGCGGCGGCCGACCTGGTGGTAGTCACCGGCGGGCTTGGCCCGACCCACGATGACCTCACGCGCGAGGGCCTGGCCGAGGCCCTGGACGAGGCGCTGTCGCCCGACCCCTCCCTGGAGGCGCGGCTGCGCGAGCGCTTCTCCGCGTACGGAGCCATGCCCGCCAGCAACCTGCGCCAGGCCATGCTGATCCCCTCTGCCGAGCCGCTGGCCAACCCCATCGGTTCAGCTCCAGGCTGGTGGGTCGACAGATCCGATGGCGCGGTGGTCGTGCTCATGCCCGGCGTGCCGTCAGAGATGCGCCGCATGTGGAACGATGAGGTCTCACCGCGGCTCCGTGCCCGCTTCGGCCTGCGGCCGCTGCACATGCGCACCGTCAAGACCTTCGGGCTGGGGGAGTCGACCGTCGCCGACCGGCTGGGGACGCTCCTGTCCGAGCCACCGCCGGGCGTGGACGCCGGCATCTACGCGCGCGACGACGGGGTGCACCTGCGCTTCTCGACCCGTGGCGACCCGGCCGTGCTGGATCCGCTGGCGGAGCGGACAGCCGAGCTGGTTGGCGAGCACGCCTGGGGACTGGACGACGATGACCTGGCGGCCGTGGCGCTTGCCGCGCTCGGGCGCGCGGGGGCGTCGACGGTTTCGTCCTGGGAGGCGGACACCCACGGCGCGCTGCTGGCCATCCTGTCCGCGGCGTCCCCCGCCGAAGGGTCGGCCCGCTATATGGGCGGGCTGCTGGACGCCGGTGGCGCCGCGGCCGCGCCGGTCGCGGATGCCGTGATCCAGCTCTCGCTGCTGCCGCAGGATGCCAACGGCCGCAGTCGCGTGCGGGTGGCAGTCAGCGGAAGCCCGTCACTCCCCATGGAGGAGCTGCGCATCCACGGCAGCGGCCCACAGCGCCTGCGGCGCGCCGCCTTCGCGGCCCTGGACCGGGTGAGGCACGCCCTGACGGGCGCTTCCTAGCCGCCCGGCGATCCGACCGTCGGCTCGGGCGTCGGCTGCAACCCTTCGGCGTCTGGCGCCACGCCACCGGGTGACGGCGCCGCAAGCGTGGGCTCCGGCGTAGGGCGATCGGTGTCGGCATCCGGGGCCACGCCGTCAATGGACGGCGGAGCTACCGTCGGTTCCGGCGTGGGTTGCTTCGTATCGGCGTCGGGCGCGACCTGGCTCTCGGTCGTTGTTGGCAGCGTGCTCGGCAAGCCGGAGCCGCCGGGCAAGAGCTGGCACGCGCTGACTGTCAGCACGATGAGCACGAGCAATGCCGTCACGGTCTGGCGATGCATCCGTCCCATTGTCCCCTCTTTGGTGGTGAGACGAGAACTGGGCCCCCGGGGATACCCCGAGGGCCCAGCGTTGGCAGGTTATGCGGGCTAGTTGCCCGGATCCACCCAGATGGTTGCGGCGGTGTTGCCCTTCTTGACGTTCTTGATGGAGAACTGGACTCCCATGGAGAGATCACCATCACCGTAGACATGGCCATCAGCCGGGTTACCGGTGCCCAGGATCGCCGGGGGCTGTCCCGGGATCCCGAACAGGTCGGCCCACAGATCGAGGCCGACGAACGGCGCGAAGATGTTTCCATCGGCATCGGTGATCCTGGTCGAGTACCAGGCGTTGTCCGACGAGGGGATCACCACCGATGCATCGTTGTCCCGGAAGAAGATGGAGCCCGGAGGACGGAACTCGAAGCCCGGGTACCAGCCCTTCGCGTCCGTGAATGCCGGGACGCCGGCCTGCGGAGCGAACGTGGTGCAGTACAGATCGTAAGAGAACTCCGGCTCCTCGAGGCACTCCGTGAACTCGTACGTCGGATGCGTCGTAAAGGCCGCGTTCGAGGCCTGCGGACGCGACGGGATGTTGTTGAGCGTGCTCGGGTCAGCATCGGCCGCCGCACCCTGCCGCCGCAGCGGGTCGAAGTGCGAGTCAACCAGAAGCAGGCCGCCCTTGGAACCGATGCTCGGGCCGGCAAACTGGTTTGCGGTGACCCAGTTCTGGTTCCCGTACTGGATGTCGCGGTACCAGACCAGCATGCCCGGCGCGTTATACGGCACGCGCTGCACCGACCACTCGCCGGTGTCGAACCGGAGGTAGTCGCTGTCGTAGGTGTACTTAAGGCCGAGGTCGAAGCCATCGAAGTTCCGCCACTCGGCAAGGTAGTACTGGGCGTACGAGAAGACGCCGTCGTTGATCTCCCAGCCGCTGCCGGACGTTCCGGCGAAGGTGCCCAGCGTGCTGGTCCAGTCGCCGGCGCCGCTCTCGACATCGTCGGACCAGGTGGTGGACCCGTCCGCGGTGATCGAGAAGTCGTCGGCGAACCAGCCGTCGGCGAGGAAGCCTGCGTCTGTCGCGTAGCGCAGCCGAAGCTGGATTGTGCTCCCGGCATACGGCGTCAGGTCGACGTAGTCGTGTCGCCAGTCGCCGCCGGTGTCACCGCTCAGGGCGTTCTGCAGCCCGCCGTAGTCCTGCAGGCGGCCATGGCCGTCCTGGTTGGTCGTCACGACGGTCCCTGCCTCGTCCTTCACGACGAGCTGGCTCCACGTGCTGCCGCCATCCGTGGAGACCTCCACGAAGCCGGCATCCCAGACGCCACCGGAGTCAAACTCGATGACGTAGTTGTTGTACATCCAGAACCGGACGTCCGCACCCGCCGGCACGTCGACCGTCCGGCTGATCTTGACGTCCGCCCAGTTTTGGTCGGCATTCGACCACCACATGTTGTCGCCGCTGTGCGGTGACGCCAGGTTGATGACTTTGTTCGGCAGGTTCACCCGGATGCCGTCGTTGGTGCCCTTCGGCGTGCGGGACGTCTGCCCCACCTGCACGGCCTGCGGGTCATCACCAGGGTTCAAGATCTTCGGGTCTGCCCAGCCGAGGACGAACTTGTCCCAGAGGCCCATGTGGGCCGGAATCGACTGGAAGATCGGGCCGGAGTGCGATCCGGTGCTCATGAGGTCCCAGAACTCCACGTCGGAGTCGCCGGCACCGCTGGTGTCGTACAGATCGGGCAGGCCGAGGTCGTGCCCGTACTCGTGAGCGAACACACCCACGCCGGCATCCTCGGGCTGCGCGATGTAGTTGAAGACCTTGACTCCGCCGCTATTGGGGATGGTGTACCCCCCGCTCGCCGGATCGACGACTGAGGAGTGCGACCAGACGGCGTAGACGCCCTGCTCGCCGCCGCCACCCTCTTCGCCGGAGCCGGCATGCACGATAACGAAGTGATCGATCACGCCATCGGGCTCGTTGACGTTGCCGTCACCGTCCAGGTCGCCCTGGTCCTCTATGTCGTAATCCGCCCACGGGAAGTCGGGATCGGCCGCAGCGATGGCGTCGACCGCGTCGACGATCATCTGGCTGACGTCGCGCGGGTTGTCCGGATGGCCGACCATGCTGGCGCGACCGGCCTCACAGCTGTCAGCGCCATAGTAGGCCTCTGAGTGCGGAAGCATGACCCAGCCGACGGCCTCACCGGTGATGTCGTAGGCACCCTTCGACATCTCCAGGTACATGTTTCGCAGCGTGTAGCCGCTGATGTCGAAACCAGGCTGCCCATCCGGGCCGATCAGATCGGTCCGCACCCGCTCGGTGATCCCTTCCTTCGAATAGAGCATCGCCTCGTAGTGCGCCGTGTCAAACTCGGGGACCCAGAAGGTGTTGTTGTCGAAAGTGTCCGGAGTGCCATCATTGGCGAAGTCGGCCGGGTCAGGAAGCTGGCCGTGCAGCGGACCGTTCAGCAGCGTACCCGCCGCCTCGGTCACACAGTCTTCGCCAGCCGTGCTGTTGATGTCGATGATCCGCTCGAAGCCGCTGAAGTCGTCATTGGCCTCCGGGTTGAACTCGACCAGCACCGTCAGCAGCTTGGCGGTCTGTGTGCCCTTGGCCTGCTTGATGGTGTGGGGGTTGATCCCCGAGCGAGCGGCCTGCTGCTCGGTGCTCGCCAGCTGCGCTGCCGCGCGCGGGAATCCACCGGAATGCTTCTGGACCTGCTGGCCCCACCAGGCCTGCAGGTCATTCAGCGGGCCGTGCCCACTCCCATTAGATGCCGTTCCGGAGACGACCTGATCGCTCCGAACCTCGTCCATGGGGACGAGTGGGGCCGCCAGGTTGAAGTAGTAGTCCCGGGCCGCCATCTGGACGCCGTCGTCCTGGCGGGCCTGCGGGACGGCGGTTGCCGCGCGAGCGGTGACGAGGGCACCGGCGATCAAGGCCAGCACGACGAATGGAGCGAGCAGTCGCCAGCTGGCGGACTGCGCAGTGGGATTCACGATCTGCCTTCCTCCTCAGGATGGTCGCGATCCCGAGCTGACGCTCGGGAGATCCACGGGGCGCTGTCTCGGGTTTCACCTCCCATTGGTGCTGCGTCAGGACCGTCACAGGACCTAGTAGCGCGCAGGGCGCGAGCCGGGGCCCCTCCCAGTCCTGGACAGTGGAGGCACAACCATAGCGGTCAGTGATTCCTGACGGCAACGCAATCCGCATTCCTCCGGTGCCGGCAGGCACCAGACGTCACCACCGGCCGATGAGCCTGACGGCGGCCGGGCGGATCCGGAATCGCCACTCGGACTTCTGCCCGATGACGTCGCCGTCGGCCTGGACGAGGAGCGGCTCGCCGTCGGTGCGACGCACGACGAATTCTTCGGCGATGTGCGGCAGCGCTGCCGGCTCGCGACCCGTCAGCCACCGGAGCGCCTCCAGGGCGAACAGCGGCAGTGGGCCACGGTAGGTCCGCAGCACGAGCCGGCCGGCATCTGGGCGCGCACCGGGGTTGACCATGAGACCCCGGCCGTACCACGGCGTCGTACTGACAATCAGCATCTCCATCGGTCCTCGGTGGAGCTCGCGTCCATCGGGCGTCTCGACCACCACGGACGTGCGCCGAACGAGGTCCGGCAACGACCGGCCGATGGCCAGGCCCCAGCCGGTCATGCGCCGGGCACCCGACTTCGCGTACCGATCGGCCACTACGGCGTCCCATCCCAGCCCGGCGAAGAGCGCCAGGCGCCCGTTGGCGTCCACCAGGTCCACCGGGCGAGCCTCGCCCCGCGCGATGACCCCGGCGAGCTGCTCCGGGTCGTGCGGCAGTCGCAGCAGGTGGGCCGTGGCGTTGCCGAAGCCGCCGGGGATGTAGCCCAGCGCCAGGTCCGGCATGCCGGCCGCCACGTTGTAGGCGATGGCCAGCGTCCCGTCGCCGCCGGCCACGATCGCGGTCCGGTAGCGCTCCAGGAGCTCCGCCATCCAGGCGGCCAGCTCGTCGGGATCGCGGGTGGCGGCGACGTGCAGGTCGGCATCGAGCGCGGCGCGGGTCAGCTCCA
>DASUSP010000065.1:0-5984 GCA_036375035.1 Candidatus Limnocylindria bacterium | reverse complement strand
GTCGTCGAACGGACCGATGCCTACCAGGTCGTGGACGTCACATTCGACCAGCAGGTCTTCTTCCAGGAGAGCTACACCTACACGGTCGTCTTCGACCTGGTCGATCCCGGTGGGGTGGCCGACCGCGACGTGCGCATCGGTCGCAGCCTGGTGGCCTTCCCGGTGTGGGCCTTCGGGACCGATGACCATCCCGGCAGCAGCGTGCGCGTCGAGCTCCCCGCCGGCTTCGAACCCACCATCCAGGGCTCGTCCATGTCGGTCGAGGAAGGCCCGCAGCTCACGGTCCTCAGCGCGCAGCCGGCGGATCCGTTCGACTTCTTCGCCTATGTTTCCGCCGATCGGCCGGGCGCGTTCGCCGAGACGCCGCTCGACGTCCCGATGCGCTCCGAGACAGCCCGCGTCACGATCCGCGCCTGGGACGACGACCCCAACTGGGCGGCGCGGACGGGAGAGCTGCTGGAGCAGGGTCTGCCGCTGCTCGAGGAGCTGATCGGGATCGACTACCCACTGACCGGGCGCTTCAGCGTGGAGGAGGCCGCCATCTCGCGCCTGGGCGAATACGCCGGCATTTACGACCCGGACGCCGCGGTGATCTGGGTGCGCTACGACGCCGACGCGTTCGTGACGCTGCACGAGGCGGCGCACCTCTGGTTCAACGACCGGCTTCTGGACGGGCGCTGGATCGGCGAGGCGTGGGCCGAGTTCTACTCGATCGAAGCCGGCGAAGAGATGGGCGAGGAGGGCTTCCGCTGGGAGCTGACCGACGAGCTGATGCGGTCGAAGATCCCGCTGAACGACTGGGGCGCCGTCGGCCGCGAGAACCTCGACGTGGAGGACTTCGCGTACGCGGCCAGCTACGAGGTCGCGCGCCGCGTCGCCGAGCGCGTGGACCTGGACGGCCTCCGCGATGTCTGGCAGGCCGCGTCCAACCGCGAGCCCGCCTACCTGCGGCCCGATGGGACGGCCGACGCGGCCCGGGCGCGGCTCGGCCAGCCCGGCTGGCAGCGCCTGCTGGACCTGCTCGAGGAGCGCACAGGCGAGCGCTTCGACGACGTCTGGGCGGAGTGGATCGTCAACAGCGAGCAGCAGCCACTGCTGGCGGCGCGCGCCAGCACGCGGTCCCTCTACCGGGACATCGTGGCGGAGGCCGCGGACTGGCAGCTGCCCCGCATCATCCGCCAGGACCTGAACGACTGGACGTTCGACGGCGCCCGCGAAAACCTGCAGCTCGCCCGCGGGGTGCTCGGCGATCGCGATCGCATCGCCGATCGGGCCGAGGATCTGCAGCTCGACAGCTCCGACCGGCTGCAACGCGCCTTCGAGGGGGACGCTGGGCTGCAGGAAGCCGCCGACCTGGCGCGGCTCGAGCTGGCGTCGCTCGCCGATCTCGGGACCGCCACGGAGCGGCTGGAGCGTGCGCCGTCAATGGTCGAGGAGATTGGGCTGCTGGGCAGCGACCCGGGCGCGATCCTTGAGCAGGCTCGCGATAACTACGAGGCCGGCCAGCTCGGCGACGCGCGCCGTTCCGCGGCCGAGGCCGTCGCGGCCCGCGACGCCGCCGTCGGCACTGGGCGCAGCCGCGTGACGCTCGCCGCAAGCCTGCTGCTGGCGCTCGACGGCCTTGCCCTGTCGACCGCGTCCGCGGTGCGCCTGCGACGGCTACGACGCTGGGAGGTGCGGGTGCACGGCGCATGAACCGCTCCATCGTGGCCGTCCTGTTCGGCACCTTCACGTTGCGCTTCAGCACGGGTCTGACCGGCGGGCTTCTGGTCTACTACCTGGCCGAGCTGCCGTCGCACGGTGGTCCGGAGGTGAGCGCCACCGCTGTCGGCTGGCTGACGGCCACCTACTTCATCGCCGAGCTGCTGCTCTCCCCAGCGTTCGGGGTGCTGTCCGATCGGCTCGGCGCGCACCGCCTGATGCAGTGGGGCCCGGTCTTCGGCGCCGTGGCGGTGATCATGACCGCGCTGACCACCAACCTCTTCCTGCTGGGCATCACGCGCTGGCTGGAAGGGATGGCGGCGGCGGCCTCGATCCCCTCGATCCTGGGCTACATCGCCCTGGCCACGGCCCACGACGAGACGCTGCGGGGCCGGACCGTGTCTCGCTTCGAGGCCGCGACGCTGGCCGGCATCGGCGCAGGGATCGTGGCCGCGGGATGGCTGTACGACCCGAACGGCGCGGGCCTCGGGACGCGCGCCTTCTTCCTGAACGCGGGCATCTACGTCGGCTCGCTGCTGATCTACCGCTATGGCGTCGCGGAACTGCACCACGGCCAGGACCCCACTGCCCTGGACCGGCAGCCAGACGAGGTCCCGCCGCTCGACTCGGCCGAGCTGCGGCCGCGCCACTTCGACCTGGGACGCTACGCGGACCTGCTGCGTGCCCCGCAGGTCTGGCTGCTGGCGCCGACCTGGATCGCACTGAACGCGGTGCTCGGGGCGTGGACCACGCAATCGGTCTTCCAGCTGGTCCGCGAGCCGTCCGAGGAGTTCCGCGACCAGCTGCTGATGGGCGGCTTCGAGCCGGTCCAGGTCAGCATCGGCCTGGCGGTGGCCGGCGTGATCTTCTTCGCCGGCCTCTTCTACTGGGGCGGCCGCTTCGGGACGCTGCGTCGAACCACGATCATCGGCGTGGGGCTGGCCGGGGCGGTGGTCATGGTGGTCGCCGTCTTCGTGCTGAACCACGCCATCGGCTGGCCCACGCTCCTGCAGATCGGCCTGGCGGTGATCGCTGCGGCGGGCCTGTTCGTGATGGCCGGGGCCACGCCGGCGGCACTGGGCCTCCTGGCCGACATCAGCGAGAGCCACCCCGCCGACCGCGGCGCGATCATGGGCCTGTACTCGGTCTTCCTGGGGCTCGGCCAGATCATCGGGGCGCTGGCCAGCGGCACCGCCGCCGACTGGGCCGGCATCGATGGCCTGCTGATGGCGTCGCTGCTGCTGCTGGGGATCGCCGTGCTGCCGATCCATCGGCTCCGCGAGTCGGAGCACCTGGTAGGAGCTGCACCCGATCCTGCCTGACCGGGCGGACCGTCCCCACGAACGATCTATCGGTTCATTCCTCGCGCGAGTAGTCGATCAGGCACGATTTCGCTGATCTATCGGTGCGCCGGCCGCACGAGGGGTGCCTGGAGGCACTGCACACCCTCACCGTTGACCGATAGACCGGCCAGAACGTGGCCCCGAGCGTCCTTCCGGCCGATTTCGGACCGATAGACCGGCAGGCCAGGACCGGCCAGTGTCGAGCGGTCCGCTATCCTTTGCGCCCCATGCGCCTGTCCAAGCTCTTCTTCGCCAGCCTGCGCGACGACCCGGCCGAGGCCGAGATGGCCAGCCACAAGCTGCTGGTGCGCGCCGGCTACGTCCGGCAGCTGGGGGCTGGGATCTACACCCTCCTGCCCCTGGGGTTCCGCGTCCAGCGCAAGATCGAGCAGATCATCCGCGAGGAGATGGACGCCATCGGCGGGCAGGAGATGGAGATGCCGGTCGTCCATCCCGCCGAGCTGTGGCGCGAGTCGGGGCGCTACCAGAAGATCGGCCCCGAGATGGTGCGTTTCAAGGACCGCGGCGAGCGGGACATGGTGCTGGCCATGACCCACGAGGAGGTCGTCGCCGACCTGCTGCGTGACCTGGTCAAGAGCTACCGCCAGCTGCCGATGATCGTCTACCACTTCCAGACCAAGTTCCGTGACGAGCCCCGCTCCCGCGGCGGCCTGATCCGCGTCCGCGAGTTCGTGATGAAGGACTCGTACACCCTCGACGCCGACGAGGAGAGCCTTGAGCGCTCCTACATGGCGCACTACCACGCCTACGAGAGGATCTTCGAGCGGCTGGGCCTCGAGACGGTCGCCGTGGGCGCGGACGTGGGGATCATGGGCGGCTCGCTGGCGCACGAGTTCATGGTCCTCAACCAGCACGGCGAGGACACGCTGGTGATCTGCGAGGCCTGCGGCTACGCCGCCAACCAGCAGATCGCCCAGGTCCGCAAGCCTGAGCCCGCGGCCGAGGAGCAGCGACCCAGTGAGGAGGTCGCCACGCCCGGGACCGATACCATCGCCGGCCTGGCGGAGCACCTCGGGGTCGGGACGGACCGCACCGCCAAGGCGACCTTCTTCATGACCGGCGACGGTCGGTTGATCACCGCCGTGGTGCGCGGCGACTTCGAGGTCAACGAGACCAAGCTGTCGAACGCCGTCAAGGCGGTACGGGGCCTGCGGCCCGCGCAGTCGGAAGAGATTCGCGCGGCCGGCATGGAGCCCGGCTACGCCTCCCCCATCGGCGCGCATGATACGGTCGTGGTCGTCGACGACCTGGCGGCGGCCTCACCCAACCTGGTGGCCGGCTCCAACCGCCACGGCTACCACCTGCTGAACGTCAACGTCGGGCGCGATTTCACGCCGGACCTGGTGGCCGATATCGCCAACGCGCGCGAGGGCGATCCCTGCCCGCAGTGCGGCGCGGCGGTGGTCCTTCGCAAGGGCATCGAGGTCGGCAACATCTTCAAGCTGGGGACCGATTTCACCGAGAAGCTGAACGCCACCTTCCTGGCCGAGGACGGCAGCCGCCACTTCATCATCATGGGCAGCTACGGCATCGGGCTGGGGCGGAACATGGCCTGCATCGTCGAGGAGCACCACGACGAGAAGGGCATAGCCTGGCCGCAATCGGTGGCGCCATACGCGGTGCACCTGGTGGCGCTGAGCGCCGCGAAGGACCCGGCCGTGGCCGAGGCCGCGGAGGGGCTGTACCAGCGCCTGACCGATGCCGGAGTGGAGGTGCTCTACGACGACCGCGACGAGTCGCCCGGCGTGAAGCTGACCGATGCCGAGCTGCTGGGGATGCCCCTGATCGTGACCATCTCACCGCGTTCCCTGGCGGCCGGCGGGGCGGAGGTCACGCGGCGCGCCTCCGGGGAGCGGGACGTGCGTCCCATCCCCGACGTGGAGACCATGCTGTCGTCGAGCTGACCGTCGGTCTATCCTGCGCCCCATGCCGCGCGACCCGAACATCCCCGACGTTTTCGACGTGTACACGCTCGTCCTGCTGCGCCGGCCGCCGGACGCGCCCGACATGTCTGACGAGGAGCTGGACGAGCTCCAGGCGCGCCACCTCGCTTACCGTGCCCAGCTGAAGCGCGACGGCGTGCTGGTGGCCAACGGGCCGCTGCGGGAGCAGTCGGATCCGACCCTGCGCGGCCTGTCGATCTTCGCCTGCGACCTCGCCGACGCGCGACGGCTGAGCGACGGCGACCCATCGGTCCAGGCCGGCCGCCTCGCGTACGACGTGTTCGAGTGGTGGGTCGCCGCCGGGACGCTGGCCTTCCCGGACGCTGACCGGGTCGTCGGTGAGCGGCGCTCCATGGACGAGTGATCAACCGCTAGGCGCGCGATCCGCGTTCCATCGCGGCCGCCCGGTCGGCCGCGTCGGCGTCCCAGTCCAGCCAGTGGGTGAGCCACGGCCAACGACGGCTGTCCCCCGCCGAGCGGCGCTCGACCTCGTGGTGGAGCTCAGCCACGCCCGGGGCCATGGCCGTCGCGAAGCCCTCGGCGATGCGCCGGGCGGCGGCACGCTCGGCGGCCGTATCGGGCTCGGGCAGCGGCGCCGAGGCGTCCCCGTCAGCCAGCTCCGCGGCCGTGGTCGGCGGCAGGACCCGCAGCACCAGGCGCCGGCCGCGGTACAGCTCGCCGGTGCCGCCGATCACCATCGGCACCAGGGGGGCGCGGGTCCGGAGCGCCAGGTAGCCGAAGCCCGGCTCGATGCGTCGCGCGGCGTCGGGCGGTGACGGCGGCCCGGCCTCGGGGAAGATGACGAACACGGCACCAGCGTCCAGCACCCTCTGCGCGGCGGCGATGTGGGTCCAGAACGCCTTCGGCCCGCCGTGCGGCCAGACCGGCACCACCCCGCCCAGCAGGCGGAACAGGAGCCGCCGGAAGCGGGTTCGAAACAGGACCCGGCCATCGGCGAAGAAGACGATGCGCGGCT
>DASUSP010000064.1:0-5301 GCA_036375035.1 Candidatus Limnocylindria bacterium | reverse complement strand
TGTTCGACAGCTCCCCGGAGCACGGCCTGGTCAACCCGGACAACCTGTACGTGCTCCTCAACCACCTGCGCGCCTCGACATTCGAGCTGCCGGTTCCCGCCGAGGAGCGCTTCGGCCTGGAGGAGACGCCCATGCTCCTGGACGTCCTGGCCGAGGACGGCTGGATCCGGCGCGCCGACGACGACCGCTACTACTGGAGCCACGAGAACTTCCCGGCCAGCGACTTCAGCCTGCGCACCGGGGCGCCGGAGAACGTGGTCATCGTCGACACCACCGGCGACCGGCACCGGGTGCTGGGGGAGATCGACCTCTTTGCCGCTCCCCTGCTGGTGCACCCCAAGGCGATCTACATCCACCAGGGCGTGCAGTACCACGTCGATCGCCTCGACTGGGAGGAGCGCAAGGCGTACGTCACGCGCACAGACGTCGACTATTACACCGATGCGGACCTGGGCATCACCCTGAAGGTGCTCGAGGTCTTCGAGGAGGCCGACGCGCCTCCCGCCGGGCTCCGGCAGCGGGGCGAGGTGATGGTCGCCTGGAAGGTGACCATGTTCAAGAAGCTCAAGTACCACACCCACGAGAACGTGGGCTGGGGCTCCATCAGCCTGCCCGAGACGGAGATGCACACCACCGCCACCTGGCTCGTCCCCCCGGCGGAGCTGGTGAACCGCTACGAGCGCGACACGCTCGACGGGGCGCTGATCGGCCTGGCGCGCCTGGCCCGCACCACCGCCGCGCTGCTGCTGATGTCCGATCCCCGGGATCTCGGCGTGCTGGCCCAGGTGCAGGCGCCGTTCACCGGCCGCCCCACCGTCTACCTGTACGACGCGGTCCCCGGTGGCGTGGGGCTCACCGAGCGGCTCTTCGGGCTCACCGACGAGCTGATCCGGGCCTGTCGCGAGGCGGTCGAGTCCTGCCCCTGCACGGACGGCTGCCCGGCCTGCGTAGGCCCGGCCATCGAGGTCGGGACGCGCGGCAAGGCGGTCGTGGCCGAGCTGCTGGCCGGAATGTCATGAGCGTGCTGGGGCAGCGATCCCTCGCCGATCGACTGGCGCTCGTCCGATCCGCGCAGAACGCCGCAACACCGGCCCCGCGTCCGCCAGTCGCCAACGACCGGGTCGCCACCCTCGCGCGCTGGTTCGACGCGCGCACCGAGGTGGTGGAGGGCGGTGCGGCCCTGGTCGTCGAGCGCAGCACGCCGGTCCCCGGGGCGGTGGCAGATGCACTTACCAGCCGGCCGGCGGCCTACTTCGACACCGAGACGACCGGCCTGTCAACGGGGGCCGGTACCGTCATCTTCCTGGCCGGCGTGGCGCGCCTCGACGGGCAGCGGGTGACGGTGCGCCAGTACCTGCTCCCCGACTACCCGTACGAGCCGGCGCTGCTTCGCGCCCTCGCCGCGGACCTGGCCGCCACGCCGCGCCTGGTGACCTACAACGGCCGCGCCTTCGACCTGCCGATGCTGGCGGCGCGCCTCACCGTGCATGGCCTTTTCCGGGAACAGGCCTCGCTGCCGGCCGCCCATGACGATCTGCTCCCCGACGCGCGTCGTCTGTTCCGCCGGCCGCTCGGCGGCGCGCGGCTGGCCGACGTGGAGAGCGGGGTCCTGGGCGTGCGCCGCGCGTCCGATTGCCCGGGGAGCGAGGTGCCGCTGCGCTACTTCGGCTACCTGCGCGGCGGCTCCCCGGACATCCTGGCCGAGGTCCTGGATCACAACTTCCAGGACGTAGTCAGCCTCGCCCTGCTGGAGGCGGAGCTGTGCCGCCTGCGCGCCGGTGGTTGGCGCGAGGCGCGCGTCCTGGATCCCCGCGGCATGGCGCTCGAGCTGCTGCGCGCCGAGGCTGTTGACGACGCGCTGGAGCTGATCGAATCGGCCCAGGCGGTCGCCACCGACCCGGCCGAGGCCACCGCGCTGCGCCGCATCGCGGCGCGAGTGCTGATCGCCATCGGCGAGGCGCGGCGCGCGGAGGAGCTGTGGACCCGTGGCACCCGGCGCGCATCCCTCGACGCGGCAACGGCCTGGGTCGAGGTGGCGCGCATCCGCGAGCGGCACCTCGGCGACCTGGCAGGGGCGCTGGAGGCGACCGCCGCCGCATCCCGCGTCCTGGACCTGGCCTTCGCGCTGGGCCGCGGCGGCGGGATCCGGGAGGTCGGCCGGGTACGGTTGAGGGTCGATTCGCGGCTGCGCCGCCTCAGGCGCTGGACCGCCGCGGCCGAGCGGCGCGCCGCGGCCGCTGCCCGGCGGCGCCTCAGCGACGCCGCTCAAGCTCCCGGGCCACCGTCTCCATCGCGTCCCGCGCCGCCCGCGTGATGCCATCGCGCGTGGCCGCGCCACCGCGCGGCCAGCGGAGGGCCAGCGACGCCGCGAACATGTCTCCCGCGCCCACGACCGGCACCCCCTCGACCACACGGGCCACCGGCACCTGCCAGCGCTCGCTCGCTCCACTCCCCGTGCGATCGCACCAGGCGCCCGCGGTGGCATCGGTCAGCACCAGCACCGGACGCCGCCCCAGCGCGGAGCGCAGGGCGTCGAGCTGCTTGTCGGGGCGGTCGGCGTCGGCGAGCAGGTCCTCGCGGCTGGCGACGACCAGGTCCATCCGCGCCAGGGCTGCGACCAGGCCGGGGTCCAGCTCCGCGAGCGCGAGCCCGGAGACCAGCTCACCGGGGACCAGGCGCCGCAGCCAGCCCTGGAGGATGGCGGCGCACAGGGCTTTGCCACTGGCTCGGGCGAGGCCGGTGGCCCCGATCTCGCCGGCCACCGGGGCATAGAGAATCGCCCGGGCGGCCGGCGCCCCGTCGAGGCGGATGAGAATGCCGGCCGATCCCAGGAACCGGAGGACTCGGCGTTCGCCATCGACGCGATGTTCGAAGCCGATCGAGCGCTGGACGCGCTGGACCTCCACGCGATCGAGGAGGCCGCGCAGGCCCCGCAACGCGGGCTCGACCTCCGGCTCTGGCCCTGCCACGGTGACCGCGCCGACGCGGTCGCCCATCCGTGCTGCCGCCCCGCCACCGTGGACGACGGAGCCGCCGGCGGTGGCCGAGCCATCGGGCAGGCGGTCGACGGTCATGCCACCCACCACGAGCAGGTCGAGGGGGGCTCGGCGCGGCTGGTTCAGCATCGGTCTATCATCGGCTCGCCATGCGACTCTACTTCTACGAGCTCCATGAGGGCGCCACCGACCTCCTCACCGACGCGCTGCTGGTCAGCCAGACGGAGCACAGCCCACAGGCCTTTGCCGGCCTTGTGCATCAGGCCCGTAGCGCGGTGCTGGACACCTACGAGGAGGACACCCTGGTGGAGGCAATCGCCCGGGAGCTGGAGCGCAGCCACGGCTTCACCTACATCGCCGACGAGAAGCTGACCGCCAGCATGAGCGTGGGGCTCGAGTCCGACGACACGTTCCTGGTGGAGCAGTCGGACGAGTTCCGGTCGATCATCGTGGAGCTCGAGCGGCAGAGCTGAGCGTTACCGCAGATCCTGCGCCTCAGCGGGCGACGTTGAACAGGACCTCGATGACATCCCCATCCTTGACCAGGTAGGCCTTCCCCTCTGAGCGAAGCAGGCCGCGCTTGCGCGCCTCGGCCATGGAGCCGCAGGCCTTCAGGTCCTCGTAGGTAACGACCTCGGCGCGGATGAATCCGCGCGCCAGGTCGGAGTGGATGGCGGCGGCGGCGTCCACGGCGGTCGAGCCGGTCCGCAGCGTCCAGGCGCGGCACTCGTCCTCCCCGGCGGTGAAGAAGCTGAACAGGCCGAGCAGCGCGTAGGTGAGCCGCACGATCCGGCCGCGGCTGGCCTCGGCGATCCCCAGGTCCTCCATGAAGAGCACAGCGTCCTCGTCGGGCAGCTGGGCGATCTCCGCCTCGATCTTGCCGGCCAGCGCCGCAACGTCGGCCTGCGGCTGTGTGTAGCGGGCGCGGCCGCCCTCCTCCAGCGCCCTTGCCTCCGGCAGTCGCGCCTCGTCGATACTCAGCACCACCAGGACCGGCTTCTGCGTCAGGAATCGGAAGCCCCGCAGCCGGCGCTCCTCGTCGTCGGCCAGCGGCAGCTCGCGCAGCGGGCGGCCATCCGACAGGTGCGGCTCCAGGCGAGCAAGCAGCTCCTCCTCCAGGGCGTTCTGCTCGCGCTCGCTGGCCGAACCGTGGCGACCCGAGGTGCGCAGCTTCTCGAGCCGCTTCTCGACGACGCCCAGATCGGCAATGGCGAACTCCAGGTCCAGCTCCTCCACGTCGCGCCACGGGTCCGCCGGTCGGTCGCTGGTGCCCGCGTCGAAGGCGCGGGCCACGTGCAGCAGCGCGTCGGCGTTGCGAATCTGGGCCAGCACGTCGGGTTGGATGGTCCCTTCCCGCGCGGCGCCCGCTGGGATTGCAGCGTCCACATAGGTGACGTCGGCGGGCGTCGTCTTCTTCGGCTTGAACAGCTCGGCCAGGCGGTCGAGGCGCTCGTCCGGCACCTTCACCACCCCCACGTTGGGCGCGGCGCGGCCGCCGGAGAAGCCGCCGACGTCGGCGTGGCCGCCGGTCAGCGCGTTGAAGACGGTCGTCTTGCCCGATCCGGGCAGTCCCACGATGGTGACCTGCATCGGTCAGTACCCGGCCTCCAGGTCAACCCGATTGTCCAGCTCCTGGCCCGCCGCGAAGCGGCGCAGGTTCGCCACGAACAGCTCCAGCGAGCGGTCCACCACGCGGTCGCTGGACCACGACGTGTGCGGGGTGAGGATGACGTTCGGCGTGGCGTAAAGGGGTGAGTCGGGCGGGAGCGGCTCCTCGTTGAACACGTCCAGGACGGCACCGGCGATCCAGCCGGACTCGAGGGCGCGCCGCAGCGCCATCTCGTCCAGCAGCCGGCCGCGGGCGATGTTGAACAGCCATGCCGTCTCGCGCATCTCCTGCAGCTGGGCGGCACCGATCATCCCGGCCGTCGCCTCGGTCAGCGGTGCAGCGACCACGACGACGTCGCTGCGGCGCAGCAGGTCGTCCAGCTTGTCGCTGGGCAGGAGCTCGACGTTGTCCGGCGCACCGCCCAGCTCCGGACGCCGGCGAGTGGCCAGGATCCGCGTCTCGAAGGGCGCCAGCAGGTGGGCGATCTCGGAGCCGATGCTGCCGAACCCGATGATCCCCACCGTCAGGCCACCCAGCTCACGGCCGGGAAGAGGCTGCCAGGTTCGCTCGCGCTGCAGCTCCAGCAGCTGCGGCAGGCGACGCGCGATGGCCAGGCACATCATCACCACGTACTCGGCGATCGGGCGGCTGAACACGCCGCGGGCGTTGGTGACGATCAGTTGCCTGGCGCGCACC
>DASUSP010000063.1:0-11272 GCA_036375035.1 Candidatus Limnocylindria bacterium | reverse complement strand
GGCGCCAGCTCGTGGACGCTGGGTGCTACGAGGAGCCGGTGCCGCAGGCCTACTCGGACGCCATAGGCCGGTTGAGCGACGGCCGCGCAGCGATGCTCAACCTCGGCGAGTGGATCTACGAGAGCGCGCTGCTCGCCGACGGCGACCCCGTCGACTTCTTCCGCCCGCCGCCGATTGACCCCGACCTGCCTCGCTCGGACATCGTCCTGGTCTACGGCCTCGCCATTCCAGCCGATGCGGACCATCCTGAAGAAGCCGGGGAGCTGCTACGGCGGCTGGTGAGCCGGGAGGCACTGGAGCGGGGCTACCAGACGGTGCCGCGCGTCGTGCTCGACCGCCGGGTGCAGCCCGGCTACCTGCCGCGCCACGAGAAGGGCCTGGAGCTGTTCGAGGACGCCGAGCACCTGGTCGAGCTCTGGGAATTCGCCGCCACCAGCCCGCAGGCCGACATCGGCCTGGATCTGTTCACCGCCTACCTGGCCGATCCCGATGCGCTCGAGGCGCTGCTCGCCGCCGCGGAAGACGCGCGCAGCGGGGCCTACGGAGCGCCCGGCGGCTGAGGGTCAGTGCATCCAGGGCGTGTAGGTGATCCCCACCAGCAGCCCCTCGGGGCTCTGCAGGCGCGAGGTGGTCTGGCCCCACGGCTCCTCTTCCGCGCCGCGCAGCAGGCGGTAGCCCGCCGCCTCCAGCTCGGCCACGGCCTCCCGCACCGCCTCTGCCGACTCGACGTCCAGCTCCAGCCAGGCCTGCGGCACGGGAAGGTCCTCGGGCCAGGCATCGGTCCCGAAGGTGGACTGCGCCGCCTGCGACAGCGGCCACAGGGCGAAGGCTTTGACGCCGTCCAGGCCGTCGTTGGTCCAGTAGTCCGGGGCGGCCTCGGACAAGCCGATCCCCAGGCGCTCGCCCCAGAAGGCGCGGCTGGCGGCGACGTCGGGGACGATCGGGCCGAAGCCGGCCACGAACGAGACCTTCATGAGGCCAGGGCCGGGATGACGTCGCGTCCGTATCGGTCCAGCTGCTCCTCCTCGTCGCCGTTCATGAGGTAGAGGTTGAACTGCGTCACGCCGGTGTCCGCCAGCTCGCGCAGCTTGGCGACGTGCTCCTCCGGCTCGCCGAGCACGCAGAAGCGGTCCGTCACCTCGTCGCCGACGAAGGCCGCGTTGTCCGAGCCCACCTCGGCGTGGTGCAGGTAGTCGTAGCCCTCGCGGTCGCGAACGTAGCCGGTCAGCGCATCGGGCAGCTGCTCGCGCGGGTAGCGGTTCACCAGGTCCACCACGTGGTTGCTGACCAGGGCCGGGAACCAGCGGGTCCGCTCGCGGCAGAGCTCGCGCGAGCCAACGTGCGCGGGAGCGGCGGCCTGGACCTTGACGCTGCCGGCGGGACGCCCGGCGGTGGCCTCCGCTTCGCGCAGCTGCCCCACGAACCAGCGGATCAGGTCCACGTCCGCCAGCTGCAGGATGAGCCCGTCCGCCACGCGGCCGGTCATGCCGATCGCCATCGGCCCGTAGCCGGCGACCCACACCGGGAGGGTCCATTTGCCGGTCCAGGGCAGCTCCAGCTCGTGGCCCTCGAAGGTCACGCTGCGTCCCTCGACCAGGCCGCGGATGACCTGGATCGCCTCCTCCAGCGTCTTCATGGTGGTCGGCGGCTTGCCCAGGACGCGCCGCGCGCTGTCGCCGCGCCCGATGCCCAGGTCCATCCGCCCGCCGCTCAGCTCGTTCAGCACCGCCAACGCGGAGGCGGTGACCGACGGCTCGCGGGTGGCGGGGTTCGTGACGCAGGTCCCCAGCCGCATGCGCTCGGTGGCCTGGGCCATCAGCGTCAGCAGCACGTACGGCTCCCGCCACAGGACGTGGCTGTCGAACAGCCAGCCGTAGCTGAAGCCCGCTGATTCGGCGCGACGCGCCAGCTCGACGGCGCGCGTGACGTCCTGTTCTGGCTTGAGCGTGAACCCGAAATCCATCCGCCAATCCGCCTCCGTACAGGTCGTGGACCGATGCCGGCTACGGCCGGACCAGGTCCTCGTAAGCATCGGGCCGGCGGTCGCGGAAGAACTGCCACGTCTGCCGGACCTCGGTGATCTTGTCCAGGTCCAGGTCGCGGACGATCAGCTCCTCCTCCTTCGGGTCGCCCACGTCGCCAACGAACTGGCCGCGGGGATCGACGAAGTAGGACTGCCCGTAGAAGTCGTCGTCGCCCAGCGGCTCGATGCCCACCCGGTTAATGGTGCCCACGAAGTAGCCGTTGGCCAGGGCGTGGCTGACCTGCTCGACGCGCCACAGGTACTCCGACAGGCCGCGCGACGTGGCCGACGGGATGAAGACCAGCTCCGCCCCGTTGAGCCCCAGGGCCCGCGCGCCCTCCGGGAAGTGGCGGTCGTAGCAGATGTACACCCCAACCTTGCCGACGGCGGTATCGAAGACCGGGTAGCCCATGTTGCCGGGGCGGAAGTAGAACTTCTCCCAGAAGCCCTTGACATGCGGGATGTGGGTCTTGCGGTACTTGCCCAGGTACGTGCCGTCGGCATCGATCACCGCGGCGGTGTTGTAGTAGATCCCGGTGGTCTCGGAGTCCTCCTCGTACATCGGCACGATGAGGACCATCCCCGTCTCTTTGGCCAGCTCCTGCATGCGCTTGGTGGTCGGCCCATCGGGGATGTGCTCGGTGTAGCTGAAGTACTGGGGATCCTGCACCTGGCAGAAGTAAGGACCGTAGAAGAGCTCCTGGAAGCACATCACCTTGGCGCCCTGCGCGGCCGCCTCGCGGGCGTACTTCTCGTGCTTCTCGATCATGGACTCCTTGTCGCCGGTCCACTCGGCCTGGAGCAGCGCGGCTCGGATCACTCGCGGCATGAACGGGTGCCTCCTCGAGAATCGAATAGCGAATAGCGAACGGCTCGGTTCTGGCCTCCAGCCTAGAGACCGATGTTACACGCGCCCCAGTGCCGAACGGCCCGACCCAAGACGATGATCTCCTCCGCCTCGAGCGGGAGGGTGAATCATCTGGTGAGGCTTGCGGACCGACCGATGCCGTCGGGGCCGCTACCTGTCATGGTGCGATGGATACGGCCGAATCGATGCTCGAGGCAGAGTCGCACGCGGCGTAAGCCTCACCGCGTGACAGGCAACGTGTCCACGCGGGATGAGGCGCGGGCCGAGCTTTGAGCGAAACAGCGGCACCGCCGCGGGCGCAGGCGGTCCGAACCCCGTACCCTCACGCTGTGAACCTGCTTGATCTGCTGATCATCGCGCTGCTGGCGTTCGGCGCCTTCGCCGGCTGGCGGTCCGGCTTCCTGGGCCCGGTGCTGGCGCTGGGCGGCGGCATCCTGGGCTTCCTGCTCGCCCTGCTGCTGGTCACGCTGCTGCGCGAGGAGCTTGCCGCGATTGAGCAGCCGATGCGGGCGCTGGTCACCATGCTGGGGCTGGGGGCACTGGTGCTCACGGGCGAGGCCACCGGTGCGGCGCTGGGCGCAACCGCCAGCCGCGGCCTGCGCGCCACCTGGTTCCGGCCGCTGGACGCCGCCGGTGGAGCGGTGGTCGGCATGGCCCACGTGGTCCTGTTGGCCTGGCTGCTGGGCGGCGTCCTTGCCGCCGGCCTGACCCCCGCCCTGGCGCCGATCGCCCGCGGCTCGGCGGTGCTGGAGGCGGTCTACGAGCGCTTGCCGGCGCCGGCGACGGTGGCCGGGCGGATGATGGCGCTCCTCTCCGCCACCGACCTGCCACTCCTGTTCGCGGGCCTGGAACCGCCGCCGGCGGCGCCGGTGGAGCTCCCCGACGATGCCGAGGCACGCGCCCTGGCGCAGAGCGCCCTGGCCAGCACCGCGCGAGTGGCCGGGACCGGCTGCGGGGCCTGGCAGCAGGTCGGCTCCGGCTTCTTCATCACGCCGACGCACGTGGTCACCAACGCCCACGTCGTGGCCGGGACCGATACCACCGCTGTCACCGTCGGATCGGACACATACCAGGCCAGCGTGGTCCTGTTCGACCCGAACGCCGACATCGCGGTGCTCTACGCCGCGGGAGCCAGCGCCCCGACGCTGGAGCTCTCCGGCTCGGTGCCGGCGCGAGGCACCACCGGCGTGGCGCTGGGATTCCCCGGCGGCGGTGGCCTGACCGTCAGCCCCGCGGCGGTGACCGCCAACCACGAGATCGTCGGGCCCAACATCTACGGCGAGGGGCGCCACGAGCACTCCGTGGTCGAGATGCGCGCCGACATCGAGCGCGGCAGCTCGGGCGGGCCGCTGGTGGTGGAGCCGGGCGTGGTGGGCGGCGTGGTCTTCGGCGAGTCGCGCACCGTGGCCGACGTGGGCTACGCCATCTCGGCGCCGGCGGCCGCGGCGAGCATCGGCTCCGCGGCCGGGTCCACGACGCCGGTCGACACGGGCCCCTGCGGCTAGAGCTCCAGCTCCAATCCCTCGGTTCCAGCGAGCACCTCGAGTCCGTCGCGCGAGGCGAGCTCCTCCACGATCGCGTCCAGCAGCTCGTCCGAGTGGCTCGGGTCGTGGTGGAACGGCACCAGCCGCCGCACGCGGGCCTGCCGGGCGAAGGCCCAGGTGTGCTCCGAAGAGCTGTGCCCCCAGCCGACCCGGTTGGGGTACTCGTCGGGGGTGTACTGCGTGTCGTGGATCAGCAGATCCACCCCTTCCGCCAGCGCGTGCCCGGAGGTCCACTCCGGGGCGATCGGGAATCGCGGCGCCCCGAGCGCCGGCTCGTGGTCGGGCAGGTAGGCGACGCTGGTCTCGCCGTTCTCGATCCGGTAGCCGATGGTCGTCCCCGGATGGATGATCGCCTCGGCGCGAACGGTCACGTCGCCGATGCGGAACGGTCGATGCGGCACGTCGTGCAGCGTCACGTTCGGCCCCAGGTCACGCAGCCGGACCGGGAAGAGCGGCGGGGACAGGTAGCGGGACAGCCGCTCGCGCAGGTCCTGGGTGGTCGAGGGCGGCCCCCAGATGTGGACCTCCGCATCGGGCCCGAAGGCGGGCTCGAAGAAGCCGACGCCCTGCAGGTGGTCCAGGTGCAGGTGGGTCAGCAGCAGGTCGATTCGGCCGCGGTGCCCCCACAGCGAGACGCCCAGCGGACGGATGCCGGTGCCGGCGTCGAGGACCAGCAGGGCTTCATCGGTCCGGACCTCGACGCAGGCGGTGTTGCCGCCATAGCGCACCGTGTCGGGGCCGGGGCTGGCGAGCGAGCCGCGGGTCCCCCACAGGCGCACGAGCATCGGTCCGTCAGCCCCCGTCCGCCGGGGACTCCCAGAAGAGCGCCACAGCCCCGAGCATGCGCTTTCCCTCCGCCTCCAGCGGGAAGGCGCTGACCTCGATGCTGCGCGGGGCGCCGTCGAGGCCGGTGATCTCGAAACGGTGGTGCGCGGGACGCCGGGCGCGGAGGGCGCGGACCAGCGGCAGCTGGTTGATGTCCAGCGGCTCGCCCTCCTGGTCGCGCACGGCGAAGACGGTGGTCCACTCGGCGAAGCTCCTCTCCCCGGCCTCGTCGTAACGTCGCCCCAGGACCTGCTCGGCGGCCTCGTTGTAGAAGACCATCGTCCCGTCGGGGTCGACCAGGAAGAGCGGGATGGCCAGGCTGCCGGCCAGGTGCCGGACCAGGATCAGCTCGATCGGCTGCGACATCGGCCAGTCCTCATGCGCGGAGGCTAGTCCGTCGCGGGCGATTCGAACAGCCCCCGGCGCCTAGACTCAGGCCGATGCCCTGGAGCCGCCCCGCCAAGATCGCCTTCATCGGCTCGCACTCGGTCCGCAAGTCGAACGCGGTGCACGCCTTCGCCTCGACCATCGGCCGCGCCGGTCGCTCGGTGGAGGTCGGGCGCGAGGTGGTGCGCTTCAACCCGCTGGGGCTGAACGAGGCCGCGACCCCGGAGGCGCAGCTGTGGGTGCTGATGGCGCAGGTCCAGCAGGAGCTGGAGCTGCGCAACCGCGCCGAGGTGCTGGTGACCGACCGCTCGGTGGTCGACAACTTCGCCTACTTCCTGCGCGTGACCGATGGCGCCGATCCGTTCGGGGTCGAGCCGCTCATCCGAGGATGGGCACCCACCTACGACCTGATGGTGCGGCTGCTCCCCGACGTGGCGCTGCTGGCCGACGGCGTTCGGTCGGTGAGCGACGCGTTCCGCGACGAGGTGGAGGTGATCCTGGATCGCATCCTCCCCGAGTACGTGGCGCCGCAGCGGCTGCTGGCGATCCGCGCCTCGGAGGTGACCGCCGACTTCGACTGGTGGTCGGTGGCCGAGCGGCTGGCCGGCATGGTGGGGCAGCCGCTGGTGGAGGGGCAGCTCTCTGCGGAATTGGTGCAGGGCTGACCCGGTAGCTGGCGTTGTTCACCAGCTGGTGGCGCCATCGACCAAGAAATGGCCCCTTCGTCACGAAATGGCCAGCAGGTGGTGAGGATTCGGGCAGATACCACCGCCAAGGGCCGCCGCCGCGGAACATCTTGATCCATGTCGCCACCTGCTGACGAAATCGGCGATGTCAGCCCACGTTGGCCGGCGATACACTCCGCTCCGATGCCGACCCGAGTGTCCGCCCTGCTCAACGTCCCGCTGCTTCGACGCGTGGCATTCCACGCCCGTCGCATCGGGCAGCAGGTGGACCGCCACTTCTTCGTCAGCCTGCTGAGCGCGGTCGCCGCCTTCGTGCTGGTTGCCACGCTGCTTGTGGCGCTGTTCGAGGACAAGTTCACCGTCGGCGGTGTCGCGAACACGTTCTACTGGGCCGTTACCACCGTCATCGGCTCCGGCGACCCCAGCTACGTCACCACCGGCGGCGGCTTCGTGGTGGCCTGGCTGCTCGCGTTCTTCGGCGTGGCCATCGTGGCGGCCATGACCGGCGCGGTGGTCGGCTTCGTCATCGACTTTCTGCTCAAGGAGGGCCAGGGAATGGGTGCGGCCGGATTCCGCGACCATATCGTCGTCTGCGGCTGGAACACGACCGCCCGCGACCTGATCGAGGAGCTGCGCACGGACGAGTACCGGACCAAGGTGGTGGTGCTCCACGAGTCGGAGCGCAATCCCGCCGGCGACGGCGTGTACTTCGTGCGCGGCGACATCACCAGCGAGGCGGACCTGCGGCGGGCGGGGATCGAGGAGGCGGCCAGCGCCATCGTCTTTCCGGCCGATGGGTCCAACGAGGCCGACATGCGCTCGATCCTGTGCGTGATGGCGATTGAGTCGATCGCTCCCGAGGTGCGGACGGTGGTCGAGGCCAACAACCCCGCGCACGTCGACCACTTCCGGCGTGCGAAGGCCGATGAGGTGCTGGTCACCTCCCGCCTCGCCTCGCGGCTGCTGGCCCGATCCGCCCTCTACCCTGGCCTGTCGGAGCTGGTCACCGACATGGTCTCCGGCGGCGAGGGGTCCGAGCTGTACCGCATCGCCATCCCGGAGAACATGTGCGGGCTGTCGGTGGACGAGTTCAGCGCGCGGTTGCGCGCGGAGCATCGGGCCACACTGCTGGCGGTCAGCCGACGGGGGCACGCCAGCATCAATCCGGCCGCCGACTTCAAGATGCAGCCCGGCGACGACGCCGTGGTGGTGGCCGAATCCCTGGGCACCCTGGCGCCCCTGCGCCTGCAGCACGACTGATCCCCATGGACGAGCGAGAGCGCGCCCTGCAACGAGCGGCCGAGATCGGCATGGCGTACCTGCGCGGCATCGGGCAGCGCCCGGTCGGCGCCCGGACCGATGCCGCCGGGCTGGTGGGACCGCTTGGCTCGGGCGCGGTCCCGGAGGACGGTCTCGATCCGGAACGCGTGGTCGAGGAGCTGGCGCGTATCGTGGATCCGGGGCTGGTGGCCTCGGCCGGGCCGCGCTACTTCGGGTTCGTGATCGGCGGGGCGCTGCCTGCCGCCGCGGGCGCTGACTGGCTGACCGGCGCCTGGGCCCAGAACGCGGCGCTCCACGCCTCGTCCCCTGCAGCCGCCGCCGCGGAGCAGGTCGCCGGCGAGTGGATGCTCGACCTGCTCGGCCTCCCCGCCGGGGCGAGCATCGGTCTGCCCACCGGTGCCGGCCTGGCCAACACGGTCGGCCTGGCGGCCGGCCGCCACGCGGTCCTTGAACGGGTCGGCTGGGACGTGGAGTCGGCCGGGCTGTACGGGGCGCCGGAGATCACCGTGATCACCGGCGAGGAGGCACACGCCACGCTGCTCACCGGGCTCCAGTACCTGGGCCTGGGCCGCGACCGCGTGCGGCGCATCCCCACCGACGAGCAGGGTCGCATGCGCGCCGACGCCTTCCGCGCCGTGCTCGATGAGGCTGGCGACGGCCCGCTCATCGTGGCCACCCAGGCGGGGAACGTGAACACCGGCGGCTTCGACCCGATCGGCGAAGTGGCGGAGGCGCTATCGGTCCATCCGAACGCCTGGCACCACGTCGACGGCGCCTTCGGGCTGTGGGCGGCCGTCTCGCCGGACCTGCGGCGCCTGGTGGAGGGTGTGGAACGCGCGGACTCGTGGTCGACCGACGCCCACAAGTGGCTGAACGTGGGGTACGACTGCGGCTTCGTGGCGGTCCGCGACCCGAACGCGCACCGCGCCGCGATGGCAACCGCGGCCAGCTACCTGATGCGCAGCGACCAGCGCGAGCCGTGGGAGTATGTGCTCGACTCCTCGCGCAGGGCCCGCGGCTTCATCCTGTGGGCCGCACTGCGCTCGCTGGGCCGCTCCGGCGTGCGCGAGCTGGTCGAGCGCTGCTGCGCCCTCGCCCGGCGGATGGCCGAGCAGCTGGCGATGCACGACGGCGTCCAGGTCCTCAACGACGTGGTGCTGAACCAGGTCCTGGTGCGCTTCGACGACTCGGACGAGCAGACCCGACGCGTGATCGCCGCGGTCCAGGCCGACGGCACCGCCTGGATGGGCGGCACGACCTGGCATGGCCGCGCTGCCATGCGCATCAGCGTCAGCAACTGGTCGACCACGAAGGCGGATGCGGATGCATCGGTCCAGGCCATCCTGCGCGCCAACCAGACGGCCTGACTGCGGGTGGATCAGCCCGCCAGAGCGGCACCCTCCTCCGGAGGGAGAAACCAGTGCGGAAGATCCGCGACCAGGGAGGGCTCGCCGTAGAGCCTAACGCTGCGATCGCCGATGGCCTCCTCCCATGACTTATGTCCGCGGGAGATCGGATACAGCGCGTCCGCATCCGCATCCACGAAGACGTACCGGTCCTCGCCCAGCATCGGGTCCTCCAGGCACGCCTCCGGCTCAGTGCCGGCAGCCACCAGCAGCCACTGCCGATCGGCTTCCTTTAGCGGGACATTGAATTGCATCGCCGTCTGCCGTTCCGGCAGCGCAGCGTGGTTCAGGCGGTGACGCAACCACCACAGCACGACTGCCGGATCTCGCCGTGCCATTCCTGGGTCCTCGGGCACCCAGCGCTCGGCCCAGTGCCACAGCGACTGGAGCGTCGGGACCAGCTGCTCGCCCGCTGGTGTCAGCTGATATGGCGGGGGCTGCGCCCCTGGCGCCGATGTCCGCGCAACCAGGCCGAGACGCTCCAGGGTCCGAAGCCTCGCCGCCAGCACGGAGCGAGAGATGCGTCCGGGGAGGCCGCTGGCCAGGGTGTTGAACCCCTGGGGGCCGAACATGGCGAGCTCGCGCACGATCAGGAGGCTCCATCGGTCTCCCATGTGCTCGACCGCCTTGGTGAACGCGCAGTACTCCGTCTTGGCGCTTGAACCCACGCCCCATTCTCACACTCCGGCTCAACGAGTCTTGAGTTCGACATTCGAACTGGCCGATCGCCGCTCCGGGCTGCGAGGCTGGGCGGAGACGTACCAGCAGGAGGGAAGAACGATGGAGGACTCCGCCACGCGGCGGCACGCGGTCGTCGTCATCGGTGCCGGCCAGACGGGGTTGGCCGCTGCGTACCACCTGGCACGACGCGGGTTCGACTTCGTCGTCCTGGAGGCCAGCGAGCGGGTGGGAGACGTGTGGCGGAACCGATACGACTCGCTGCTCCTGTACTCGCCGGCACCGGGAAACGCACTGCCGGGGCTGCGGTTCCCGCTGCCGCGCAACGCGTTCCCCACGGGACGGCAGATGGGTGACTACCTGGAGGCGTATGCGAAACACCACCGCTTCCCGCTGCAGACCGGCGTGCGAGTGCGAGGCCTTCGCGCACGGGATGGCCGCGATGCAGCTGGGTTCGAGATTGCGACCTCTGCGGGCCTGCTGATCGCCGACCAGGTCATCGTGGCCACCGGCGCATTCCAGCGGCCCCGAGTGCCGGAGTTCGCCGGCCAGCTGGATCCCGGCATCCGCCAGCTGCACTCTGCCGATTACCGCGGTCCTCGCCAGCTGGCGGAGGGGCCGGTGCTCGTGGTGGGGCTCAGCCACTCGGGCGCCGACATCGCTCACGAGGTGGCCCTCGCCGGGCACCCGACCATCCTCTCCGGAAAGGCGCACGGCCAGCTGCCATTCCCCATCGACAGCCGTCGAGGACGGTACGTGGCGTGGCCGATGCTGCGCTTCCTTGGCAGCAACCTCCTCAACCTGAGTACGCCGATCGGCCGGCGGGCAGCGCGCAAGGTGCGTCGCGGCGGCGGACTCCTGCTTCGTATCCGGCGACCCGAGCTCGAAGCGGCCGGCGTGGACCTGCGGCCGGAGCGGACGGTACGAGTCGAGAACGGGAAGCCGGTCCTCGAAGACGGGAGCGTCCTCGAGGTCCGGAACGTCGTGTGGTGCACCGGGTTCAGCCGGGACTACCGATGGATCGAGCCCTCCGTCACCGGTCCGGACGGCTGGCCCAGGCAGCACCGCGGCGTGGTCCAGGACCTTCCGGGGCTCTACATCCTCGGAATCCCGTTCCTGTATGCCTTCACCTCCATGCTCGTGACCGGGGCCGACAGGGACGCCCGGTACGTCGTGGAACGAGCAGCGGCCCTAGCGGGCCGGCGCGCGCTGGAGCCGCAGGCGACAGCTGCCTAGAGCACACGGGCGATCGCGTTCGGGGGCTCGGCATCGGTCTGTCCAAATCGGGCCATCCGGCCCACGGCGGCGGTTGTCGGCTGTGGTCTAATCCGAGGCATTACGCCGAGCCGAGGTTCCCCATGACCGTCACGACCACCGATCGGCTCACCGCCGACGAGATCCTGCGCCTCAACCGCGAGTACACGTTCTTCTCCTGGAGCGCGCAGGCCAAGATCAACCCGATCGTCATCGACCATGCCGAGGGGATCTACTTCTGGGATCCCGACGGGAAGCGCTACATCGACTTCAACAGCCAGCTGATGAGCGTGAACATCGGTCATGGCGACTCCCGCGTG
>DASUSP010000062.1:0-3829 GCA_036375035.1 Candidatus Limnocylindria bacterium | reverse complement strand
GGCGGCCGTGGGAGCGGCGCTGGCGGAGGTTGGGGCGGGCGAGTGGGTATCTGCCGCCGATGGCGGGATCGACGCCGCAGCCGGCGAGGCCGATGGCAGCGTGGACGGCGCCCCGGACGGAGATCCCGGCCCCGCCGAGCTGCAGGCCGCCACGAGCAGCAGCAGCGCGAGGCCAGGCGCCAGGCGACGTGTCATGCCGGGACTCTACCTGGCAAATGTGACCGTTGCGTGTAGGCGGCGTGACGACTAGGGGCGGGGGGTGCGGTCGGCCGAGCCCGGCTCGTCCAGGTCCTTGGCCGGCTCCTCCGGCGGGTCGTCCGGTCCCTGGCCGCCGTCGTGCGGCCGCTCGATGTCGTCGATCGGGTGCGTGTCCGGCGTCAGCTCGTCCGGCTCGCCGGGATGCGGGTCGCGAGGGACCTTGAAGCCCTCCATCATCGCTCTGCTCCTCCATCGGTCTGGTGGCCATCCGTGGCCGGGTCCTGTGCCGCCCAGCGCACGGCGTTCTCGAAGGCGTCGACACCGCGCGACTTCTGCACGATCCGGACGCGCGGATCGCGGATGAGCATCTCCGGCAGGTCGCTGATCGGCGTCGCCGTCCAGCACACGATCGGGACGTCTCCGAACCGATGACGCACGGCCATGAACACGCCCGAACCCAGCTCGCGCTCGAAGCGCCAGTCCAGGATCAGCAGGCGCGGCGGCGTGTGGCTCACCTCCCCCAGGAAGCCGGCAGGGCTGGGGTAGGTCGCGGCTGACAGCCCCTGGCGGTCGCACAGCTCCACCGCCAGCTCTGCCAGGCTCGGATCGTCCTCCAGCACCACGACGTCGGGCAGCTCCGAACCACGGTCCGGAGAGCGACCGTTCGTCAGCGGCCAGACATCGGCGAGTCCCATGCTCCGGCAACCATGCACGCGGCGTGCCGTGGGGCAAGCCGGTACGATGCTCGGCGTGATCACGCGCCGTCCCACCGTGACCGTGGACGTCGGGGGCGTGCCGATCGGCTCGTCGCACCCGGTCGTGGTCCAGTCCATGACCAACACCGACACGGCGGACCCCGACGCCACCGCCATCCAGGTCGCCCAGCTGGCCCATGCCGGCAGCGAGCTCGTGCGCATCACCGTCAACAACGACGATGCCGCGCGGGCGGTGCCGGTCATCCGCGACAAGCTGGACCGCCTGGGCGTTGGGGTCCCGCTGGTGGGCGACTTCCACTACAACGGCCACCTGCTGCTCACTCGCCACCCGGACGCAGCCGCCGCCCTGGCCAAGTACCGCATCAACCCTGGCAACGTCGGCGCCAGGCACCGCGACGCCAACTTCGTGCGGATCGTCGAGGTGGCCGTCGCCAACGCCAAGCCGGTGCGCATCGGCGTCAACTGGGGGAGCCTGGACCAGCAGCTGCTGACCGAGATGATGGACGCCAACGCCGCCCTGCCGGAGCCGCGCGACAGCCGCGAGGTGATGATCGAGGCCATGATCGAGTCGGCGCTGCGCTCCGCGCGGCTGGCCGAGGATACGGGGCTGGGCCATGATCGGATCGTCCTGTCGGCCAAGGTGAGCGGCGTCCAGGACCTGGTGGAGGTGTACACGCGCCTCGCCGAGCGCTGCGACTACCCGCTGCACCTTGGCCTGACCGAGGCCGGCATGGGCAGCCGCGGGATCATCTCGTCCACGGCCGGCCTGGCCATCCTGCTGCAGCGCGGGATCGGCGACACGATCCGGGTCAGCCTGACGCCGTCACCCGGCGGCGACCGGACCGAGGAGGTGCAGGTCGCGCAGCAGGTGCTGCAGTCACTGGGGCTGCGCAGCTTCACCCCGCAGGTCAGCGCATGCCCCGGCTGCGGACGCACCACCTCCACCTTCTTCCAGGAGATGGCGCGCGACATCACCGCATACCTCGCGGAGAAGATGCCGATCTGGCGGGAGGCCCACCCCGGGGTCGAGGAGCTGAAGGTGGCCGTGATGGGCTGCGTGGTGAACGGGCCCGGCGAGTCGAAGCACGCCGATATCGGGATCAGCCTGCCGGGGACCTTCGAGGAACCGGTCGCCCCGGTCTACGTGGACGGGGCGCTGCGAACCACGCTGCGCGGCGACGACATCGTGCCGCGCTTCCTGGAAATCGTGGACGACTACGTGGCCCGTCGCTATCCGGGCTAGGCCGATGCGCCGGCGGGCCCAGGCCCGCCGGCGTGCAGCGTCACCGACCCCGAGGGGCGGTCAGGTGCAGATGCTGATCGTGGCCGGGGCCGAGATGTTCGAGCCGGGCAGGAAGCTCTCCAGCTCCAGCCGGCCGTCCTCGTAGAGCCACATGCGCGCGGCGACGTCGTTGTCCAGCTCGTTGGGCTGGTACTCGAGCGAGTCGATGGCCGTCTCGCCGTTCACGGTGAGGATCCAATCGGTGGCTGGCATCTCGAAGGAGAAGACTCCACCCTTGCAGCTCTCCACCGTCACCGGCTCACCGTCGTCCAGCTGCAACGTCGCGACGTCGGCGGTCTCGTTCGCGAAGGAGACCCGCAGCGTGAAGCCCGAGCCGTCGCCATTGCCGTTGCCACCCCCACCGCCGCCGCAGGCGGCCAGCACCAGGCCGAGCGCCGCGATCGCCGCCATCGCGGCGACCGCGGGCCGCGGCCGTCGGGCGGACTGGAACTGCCCTTCGCTGTTTGACATCGATTCTCCTTGGCCCTCCGTGGATGCCGACCACCGCCCCGTGGCCGGGGCGATATCGCGCCGAACTCTATACCGTCGCGACCCGGCCGCGCCAGCAGCGGCAGCCCGATTCTGCAGGTTCGCTCAGCGACGCGGCTCCCAGCTGAAGAAACGCAGGCTGAAGACGATCCCGGCCACCCCCCAGGCGGCGATCACCGCCAGGTCCTGCCACGCCAGCCCCGATCCCGCCAGGCCGGGGCTGTAGACCGACAGCATCGCGTCGGCGAAGGGGCGTACGGGGAAGAAGCCGGCCAGGAAATCCATCCACGCCGGCGGGTCCTCCAGGCGGATGAACACGTTGCTGATGAAGAGCAGCGGCAGGATGGTGGCGTTGACGATGGCCGGGGCCGCGTCGGCGTTCGGCAGCAGGGCGCTGACCGCCAGCCCCAGGGCGGTGAAGGTGGCCGCCGCCAGGCCAAGGGTGAGGACGAGCTGCCCGATCCGTTCCCAGGGGAAGGCGACGTCGTAGGCGATGGCGCCGAAGGCGGCCACGATCGCCACCAGCGCCAGCGCGATGAGGACGGCGTGGACGATCCTGCCGAACAGGTAGGCCCAGGCCGGCAGGGGCGTGCCCCGCACCCGCTTCAGGACGCCGCTGTCGCGGGCGATGGCCACCGTCATGGCGATGTTGGTGTAGGTGGCGGTGATGACCGCGAAGACGATGATCGCCGGCGTGAAGAAGTCCGACGCCCGATACCGGCCATCCCCCTCCCCGGCCCCGGCGAAGATGACGTTGAAGATGACCATGAACAGCAGGGGGAACGCGAAGGTGAAGAAGGCGGCGGCGGGGTTGCGCCAGAAGGCGCGGTTCTCGTAGCGGACCTGGCGCGCGGCCAGCAGCAGGTCGTTCACGGTGCCGTCTCCTGCGTGCCCTCGTCCGCCGCGTCCTCCCCCGTGAGCTGCAGGTACACGTCCTCGAGCGACGGCCGGGTGACCTCCAGGCCGTCGAGCTCCAGGCGAGCCGAAAGGGCCCAGTCGGTCAGCTCATGCAGGAGGCGGGTCGGCTCCTCGGTGCGCAGGCGGTAGTGGCCGTTGTCGCGCTCGGCGCCGAAGCGGTCCGGCAGCTCCGCGTCGCCGGTGAGGCCGAAGGTGATGGTGGTGCTGGCCCGGTGGCGGCCGCCCA
>DASUSP010000061.1:0-6848 GCA_036375035.1 Candidatus Limnocylindria bacterium | reverse complement strand
GTCCGGCCCGGGATGACGGAGCGCGACGTTGCCTGGGAGCTGACCGGCTGGTTCCGGGCCAACGGGGCGGAGGCGCTGGCATTCGAGCCGCTGGCGCTGGTCGGCCCGCGGGCCGCCATGCCGCACGGCAAGGCCTCGGACACTGCTGTCACCGCGGAGCAGCCACTGCTCATCGACTTCGGCTGCCAGGTGGACGGCTATCGCAGCGACATGACCCGAACAGTCTTCTTCGGCGAGCCCGATGACGAAAGGCGGCGCCGCTACGAGGCGGTCCTCGACGCCCAGCAGCGCGCCTTCGAGGCCGCCGCTGTCGGGGTCATCGGCTCCGAGGTGCATGCCGCCGCGCGAAGCAGCCTGGAGGGGGCCGGGCTGGGGGAGGCGTTCACCCACGGTCTGGGCCACGGCATCGGGCTGGAGACCCACGAGGCGCCGATGCTGCTGACCTGGCAGCGGCCGCTGGAGGCGGGGATGGTCTTCACGCTGGAGCCCGGCGTCTACCTGCCGGGAGAGATCGGCATCCGCATCGAGGACGACGTGGTCCTGGAGGCAGATGGTCCGCGGCGACTGACGCACTCTCCGCGTGAGCTGCTGGTGCTCTAATCCCGCCGTCACGCACCGGCTTGCACCGAGCTACTGCAAGGATTCGGGCGTGAACTCCCGTATGCTGTCGACGCATTCGCATCGGTTCATCAGCAGGAGCAGACCACTTGATCAGCACCGGCGACGTCAAGAAGGGCGTCATCATCGAGCTGGACGGCCAGCTCATGAAGGTCCTGGACTGGACCCACATCAAGATGGCCCGCGGATCGGCCCAGGTGCGCATGAAGCTGCAGAACGTTCGCAAGGGCGACATCGTGGAGCGCACCTTCCAGGCCGGCACCCGCTGGCCGCGAGCCCGGGTCGACCAGCGCAAGGTGATGTACCTGTACTCCGATGGCGACACGTACCACTTCATGGACAACGAGACCTACGACCAGTTCGCCATCGGCGCCCAGATGCTGGGCGATGACGCGCGATACCTCAAGGAGAACACCGAGGTCTTCGTGAGCATGCACGAGGGCGAGGTGCTGGGCGTGGACCTGCCCGTGACGGTGGACCTGGTGGTCGCCCGGACCGATCCCGGCTTCGCCGGCGACACGGCCACCGGCGCCAAGAAGCCCGCCACGCTGGAGACGGGACTGGTGGTGCAGGTGCCGCTCTTCGTCAACGAGGGCGACACGCTGCGCGTGGACACCCGTACCGGCGAGTACGTCACCCGGGTGCAGTAGGCGGTGGACGCCGCGGCGCGCCGATGAGCGACGACCAGCCCACCCTCTGGGACGTCGGCCGCATCCGCGAGCCGGAGGCCGAACCGGCACGTCCCGCGCCGCGCGTGCTGCGCGTCAGCGACCTGAACCGGCGGGTGCGCGCGCTCCTGGACGGTGATCCGATGCTGGCCGATGTGTGGGTCGAGGGAGAGGTCAGCCAGCCCTCCTTCCCACCATCGGGCCACTGCTTCTTCACGCTCAAGGACGCCGCCAGCCAGGTGCGCGCCGTCCTGTTCCGCGAGGAGCTGGCGGCGGCCAACGTGCGGCCCGAGCACGGGATGCAGGTCGTCTGCCACGGGCGCCTGCGCGCCTACGAGCCGCAGGGCGTGTACCAGCTGTACGTCAGCACCCTGACCCCCGCCGGTGCCGGGGATCTGCACCAGCGCTACGAGCAGCTGCGCGCGCGCCTCGCCGCCGAGGGCCTCTTCGACGAGCGGCGCAAGCGCCAGCTGCCGCGCTGGCCGCGGCGGATCGGGGTGGTTACCTCGCCGGTCGGCGCCGTGTGGCGCGACATCGGAAACGTGGTGCGACGCCGCTACCCGTTCGTTGAGCTGGTCCTGTCACCGACCATCGTCCAGGGGGCGACCGCCGCTGGTGCCATCGTGCGGGCCCTGCACCGCGTCTACGCCCAGCCGGGCATCGACCTGGTGATCCTGGCTCGCGGCGGCGGCTCGCTGGAGGACCTGTGGTCGTTCAACGACGAGCAGGTCGTGCGGGCCATCGCCGCCTCCCCGGTCCCGATCGTGGTGGGCGTCGGACACGAGAGCGACGTGACCCTGTCCGACTTCGCCGCTGACGTGCGCGCTCCCACGCCCTCCGCGGCCGCCGAGCAGGCGGTGCCCGACGCCACGCAGTTCCCGGCCATCCTGGCCAGGTATCGCGAACGAGCCTCCACGGCCCTGGCCGCCAACCTGGCGAGCCGCCGGCAGCGGCTGGCGGGAGAGGGCCGCGCCCTGGCGCGCCTGGCGCCGGACGTGGCGGCGGCCCGGCAGCGTGCCGCCGACCTGGTCGACCGCGGGCACCGCGCCCTGGGAATGCAGGCTGAGCGACGCCGCGCAGCGCTGGGGGCGGCGGCGGACGCGCTGCGCGCCCTCTCGCCGGGGGCCACGCTGGAGCGCGGCTACGCCATCGCGCGGCTCCCCGATGGCAGCGTGGTGCGCGATCCGGCGCAGGCGCAGGTTGACAGCGGGCTGCTGGTCAGCGTGGCGCGCGGTACGCTGAGGACGCGCGTCGAGGAGGCAATGCCCGGCGCCCCGTTCGAGGACCCGCAAGAGTGACCGAGACCCAGCCACCCAGCGACCGGACCGGCGCCGCGGCGGAGGACCTGCAGGGCCGTCCCTTCGACGAGCTGATCGCGGAGCTGCAGCGCATCGTGCAGGCGCTGGAGGCCGGCAACCAGCCCCTCGAGGAATCGATCGCGCTGTACCGCCGCGGGCTGCAGCTGCACGCGGCCTGCGAGGCGCGCCTGCGCGACGCCGAGCTGGCGATCACCCAGCTGGGGCGCGGCATCGAGGCTGAGCTCGGTGAAGCCGCCCCGACCGAGGGCTGAGGCCGTGGCCACCACCGCCTTCGCCATCCGCCCCGCCACGGCCGACGATGCCGACCGGCTGAGTGAGCTCGCCACGCAGCTCGGCTATCCGACGACGCCGAGCGAGCTGGCCATGCGCGTCAGGGCGCTCGCGGCGCTCCCCGACGCGGCGATCCTGGTGGCAACCGACGCCGACGACCGGCCGATCGGCTGGATCCACGTGGGGCTCAAGCCCAGCCTGCTCGCGCCGCTCTCCGCGCAGGTGATGGGCCTAGTGGTGGACGAGGCCCGGCGCGGGGTCGGGATCGGGGCGCAGCTGTTGAACCGCGCCGAGGCATGGGCCACGGACCGCGGCTGCGGTGAGCTGCTGGTGGCGACCCGGGTCACGCGCGAGCGCGCCCATCGGTTCTACCGGCGCCACGGCTACGAGCTGCTGAAGACGTCACACATCTTCCACAAGGAGCTGGTGTAACGGCCGGCCGGGCGCATCGGTCTATACTTTCGCGCGCGATTCCCAGGAGTCATCCGTGGCGATTCTCGACACCCTGAACGACCCCGCGCAGCTGCGCGGCCTGAGCTCGGACGAGCTCGAGCAGCTGGCCCGCGAGCTGCGCGAGAAGATGATTCGCACCGTGCACGCGACCGGCGGCCACCTGGCCAGCTCGCTCGGCACCGTGGAGCTGACCCTTGCGCTGCACCGGGTCATGGACTCGCCCCGCGACCGGCTGGTGTGGGACACGGGACACCAGGCGTACACGCACAAGCTGATCACCGGGCGGCGCGACGCCTTCCACACCCTGCGCCAGGTCAACGGCGTCGGCGGCTTCCCGCGACGCGGCGAGAGCGAGCACGACGTCTTCGACGGGGGTCACGCCGGCACCGGGGTGAGCATCGGCATCGGGCTGGCCGTGGCGCGCGACCTGCGGCACCACGGCGACCCCGCGCGCAACCAGCGGCTGGCGGTGGTGGTCGGCGACGCGGCCCTGCAGAGCGGGCTGACCCTGGAGGCGCTGAACCACCTGGGCCACGCCAAGCACCGGATGCTGATCGTGCTGAACGACAACGAGATGAGCATCAGCCCCTCGGTCGGCGGGCTCTCGACCCGGCTGAACAAGCTGCGCCTGACCCGCGCCTACCAGGGCACCAAGTCGGCGACGGCCCGCATCCTGCCAAGGGTGCCGCTGCTGGGACGCCCAGCGTATGACGTGCTGGGCTGGGCGAAGGAGGGCTTCAAGCGCACCTGGGCCTCGGTCGGCTTCTTCGAGGACATGGGGATCACCTACATCGGCTGTCTTGACGGCCACGACCTGGCCGAAATGGAGGAGACTTTCGAGCGGGCCTTCGCGCTGGACGGGCCGGTGCTGGTCCACATCAAGACCATCAAGGGACGCGGCTACGCCCCCGCCGAGCAGGACAGCGTCAGCTTCCACGGGGCCAGCCTGCCGCCCATCGACCTGTGCCTGATCGACCCCACGGAGGAGCCGCTGCCGGCAGAGTCGGCTCCGAAGAAGAAGCCCAAGACCTACACCCAGACCTTCGTCGAGGAGCTGGTCCGCCTGGCCGAGACCGATGAGCGCATCTGCGCCATCACGGCCGGGATGCCCACCGGGACCGGGCTGGCCCGCTTCTGCGAGCATTTCCCGGATCGATTCTTCGACGTCGGCATCGCCGAGCAGCACTCGGTGACGATGGCCACGGGCATGGCGCTGGCGGGCCTGCGCCCGGTGGTGGCGCTGTACTCAACATTCAGCCAGCGCGCCTACGACCAGCTGGTCCACGACGTCTGCCAGAACGACGCGCCGGTGCTGCTGGCGCTGGATCGCGCGGGACTGGTCGGCGAGGACGGGACCAGCCACCAGGGCATGTTCAGCCTTCCGGCGCAGCGTTCCCTGCCCAACCTGGTCATCGGCTCGCCCAAGGACGAGCAGGAGCTGCGCGACATGGTGGTGACGGCGATGGCTCACGATGGACCGATCTCGCTGCATTATCCGCGCGACGCGGGCGAGGACCTGCCGGACCGCGGCGGGGAGCTGCTGGAGATCGGCCGCGCCGAGGTGCTGCGCACCGGCGACGACCTGCTGCTGGTGGGCTTCGGACCGATCGTCCAGCGCCTGATGGCCGCGGCCGACGCGCTGGCGGCGGAGCGCGGCCTGGACGCAACCGTGATCAACGCCCGCTGGGCAAAGCCGCTGGACGAGGCCTGCGTGGCGCAGCACGCCGCGGGCAAGCGCCTGGTGGTCACCGCCGAGGAGTCGGCCGCCATGGGCGGCTTCGGCGACGGCGTGCTGGACGCCCTGAACCGCGCCGGCGTGCGCGCGCCGCTGCTCAAGGTGGCGCTGGCCGACGGCTTCGTGGACCACGGGGCCGTGGACGACCTGCGGCGCCAGCAGCGGATCGACGTGCCTGGGATCCTGGAGCGAATCGGGGAGGCGCTGGACGCCGGGTCCCGCGCGGCGCCGGCCCGCGAACGGGCGCGCGCCGAGGAGTCGATTCCCGCCTGACCGCCGCGGGCCGCCGGCCGCGACCTACCATGCGGCAATGCCCAAGCAGCGCCTGGACCAGCTCCTGGTCGACCGTGGCCTGGCCCCGTCGCGCGCCGCGGCGCAGGCGATGCTGCTGGCCGGGGAGGTGGAGCTGGCCGGCGGCGCCACGCGCAACCTGAAGCCGGGCCAGATGGTCCCCGACGACGCGCGGCTGACCGTCCGCCAACGGCCGCGCTGGGCGTCACGCGCCGGCGACAAGCTGGTCGCAGCACTGGATGCGTTCGGGGTCGACCCCGCAGGGCTGGCCTGCCTGGATGCCGGCGCCTCGACCGGCGGCTTCACCGACGTCCTGCTGGCGCGCGGCGCGAGGGTGGTGTACGCGGTCGACGTCGGCCGCGGACAACTCATCGACCGGCTGCGGCGGGAGCCCAAGGTGGTGAGCATGGAGCGCATCAACCTGCGCGAGCTGGCCTCGCTGCCCGAGCCGGTGTCGCTGGCCACGCTGGACCTCTCGTTTATCTCGTTGCGCCTGGTGCTGCCCGCCGTCCGGCGCCTGCTGGCCCCGGAGGGCCGGGTGGTAGCCCTGGTCAAGCCGCAGTTCGAGGCCGGACGCGAGGCGGTTCCCCGCGGCGGCGTGGTGCGTGACCCGCAGGTGCATCGCGACGTGCTGGCCGCCTTCGCCGCCGATGCCGCCGCTGCCGGGTTCCGGCCGGCCGGCCTGATCCGCTCCCCGCTGGCCGGGACCGATGGCAACGTCGAGTTCCTGGCCCTGCTGGGCCCGCCACCGGGCGTGGCCGAGACGGCCTGGAGCGAGCTGGTGGCTGCCGTGACGGAGGCATCGGCCTAGCGCTGGCGTACTACGATGCGCTACGGCATGAGGAAGCGAAGCGCGCGCCACCAGGTCGAGCAGCTCAGCGTCGGCTTCGAGGGGCTGGAGGTCATCGAGCCGCACGCCCACGAGCCCGGGCCGGACACGATGCGCCAGATCGTGTCGCTGCGCATGCCCGACGCCCTGCTGGAGCGGGTCGAGGCGGCCGCGCGCTCGCGCGGTGTGTCACCCTCGAGCCTGATGAGGGCGCTGATCGCCGCCGGGCTGGACCGCTCCTACGCCGCGGTCCAGGAGGACGTGAGCGGCGAGATTGCCGCGCTCCGGCGCCAGGTGGCGGAGATCGCCGAGCGCCTGGGCGTGGCCGGCCCCGCCGCCGTGGCGGAGAACGGGGCGGACGGCGAGGAGACGGCGGGCGGCGCCTAGATGCGCATCGGCTTCGTGCACAACCCCACCAACGCCGACGCGCGGGCGGTGCTGTCCCGTGCGCTCGCCTGGGCGGAGGCCCATCACGTCGAGAGCTGGGACGCCGCCGCAGAGGACCAGGAAGCCGTTGCGGCATCGTGCGCCGGCACCGAGCTGGTCTGCGTGCTGGGCGGCGACGGCACGTTCCTGCGAACCGCCCAGGTCATCGGCGACTCGGGAGTCCCGGCGCTGGGCGTGAACCTGGGGCGGGTCGGCTTCCTGGCCAAGGTGGAGACCGA
>DASUSP010000060.1:0-2071 GCA_036375035.1 Candidatus Limnocylindria bacterium | reverse complement strand
ACCACCTACGTCACCGGAACCCTGACGAGCCTCGCGACGCGTCTGGTCGCCCGGCTGCGCAGGCGCGCCTCTCCTGGCGATCAGGTGGACGATGTCCCGACCTCCTGGCTGCCGGCAAAGGTATGGCTCGCCTATGGCGGTGGCGCCGTGTTCGCGGGGGCCATGGAGCGTTGGTGGTCCGCGGTCGACATCGCTGGGGATGTGCGATGGCCGTCCGCTGCCCTGCTGCTGCCCATCGTCATGGTCGCGGCGGTCGCGTTGACCGTAGCTTTCGGCCGCCGTCATCCTGCGCAGAGCGAGCGTTGACTCGCCGCGCGCCACGATTGCAAATGATACACGAATAGTCGCTTTAAGGAATTCGGCGGAGGCAATCATGGCTCCGCGTGCGGATCGCAGGCTCGCGGGCGATCGGGCGGGTGCCGAGCTGCGGTCGTGGAGGGCGGGCGCGCCGCCGTCCCGATAGCGCGCCAGCCAGGTGTAGGCGGTGCGCTCCGACACCCCGGCCGCCGCCGCGGCGTCGACCACCCGCCACCCGGTCTCGCGCACCCGCTGGACCAGCAGGAGTCGACCATGGAAGGTCAACAGCCTGTTGACGAAGTCGGGTTGGCGTGAGATGCGCTGTCGGTAGAACAGCGATGGGGAATACCAACCATGGCGATGGGCCGGCAGGGCGCTCGACAGGGCCAGATGATGGTGCTGTGGGACGAGCTGCCGAGGTCGCCGGGCCACGTCTTCTACGATCGTCTTCAGGCGGAGCTCGCGGCCGCCGGGTTCGACACCTTCGTCGAGCACGAGTGCCAGCCCTACTACGCCAGGACGATCGGCGCGCCGTCGCTGCCGCCGGGTCGCTACTTCCGGATGCACCTGGTGGGCTACTTCGAGGGCATCGCCAGCGAACGCGGTTTGGAGTGGCGCTGCGCCGACAGCCTCTCGCTCAGGGACTTCCTCGGACTCGAGCTCGATCAGCGCGTGCCGGACCATTCATGGCTGAGCCGGACCCGCGCGCGCCTGCCGCTCGAGGTCCATGAGCGAGTGTTCGCCTGGGTGCTGGAGCGGCTGGCGGAGCGCGGCCTGATCAAGGGCGAGCGGATCGGGGTCGATGGCTCGACCATGGCGGCCAACGCCGCGATGCGCTCGATCCGCCGGCGGGACACCGGTGAAAGCTACCGCGAGATGCTGAGGCGGATGGCCGAGGAGAGCGGGATCGCGACGCCCACGGCAGCCGAGCTCCAGCAGTTCGATCGGACCCGCAAGGGCAAGCGGACCTCGAACGCCGAGTGGGCCAGCGCCACCGATCCCGACGCGAAGATCGCCCGGATGAAGGACGGGCGCACCCACCTCGCCTACAAGCCGGAGCACGCGGTCGACCTGGACACCGGCGCGGTCGTCGCGGCCGCGATCCATCCCGCCGACCAGGGCGACACGACCACCCTGGAGGGCACCCTCGAGGCGGCGGCGGAAGGCCTGGAGGCAGCCGGTGTGGCGCCGGACCCTGATGCGCCCGCGGACCTGGTCACGGACAAGGGCTACCACAGCCGGCCCGTGCTGAAGGATCTCGACGGGGGCCCGTGGCGGAGCCGGATCGCCGAGCCCCGACCGAAGGGCGTGCAGCGCTGGCGCGGTGATCTCGATGCCCGGCGGGCGGTGTACGGCAATCGCGCGCGGCTCCGCTCCGGGGTCGCCAGAGAAGCCCTGAAGCTGCGGGCCGAACGGGTCGAGCGGAGCTTCGAACACACCCTCGACCGCGGTGGCCTGCGCCGGACCCACCTCCGCGGGCGGGAGAACGTGCAGAAGCGCTACCTGGTCCACGTCGCCGGCTTCAATCTGGGCCTGGTGATGCGGGCGCTCCTTGGTGCGGGTACGCCGAAGGAGCTCGCCACCCGGGGTGGTATCCTCTTCTGGTTGATCGATCCCACCGCCGGCCTCGTCGTGGTCGTGATCCTACCGGCCGAGGCTCCATCCGACCCCACTTCCGCAACGGCCTGTTAAGGACAAAGTCGCCCTGGTGCACCCGCTCCGGGATGCGGATCAGGTCCTTGAGCAGCACGCGCTCGCTCATCACTCGGCGGCC